>JBDRLK010000519.1:0-9373 GCA_043813155.1 Pseudomonadota bacterium
AGGCTCGTTGCCTCGATTGTCCTGCACAGCTCCCCGAGAAACTCGATGTCCCCCTCCTTTCCCTCCCCGCCGCAGATCCGCGTGAGGATGGTGTTCAGGGCGTGCAGGCCCTCGCGGCAGGGCGTGCACTTGCCGCACGATTCATCGACGAGAAAGTTGATGAAATAACGCGCCACGTCGACCATGCACGTGCGGTCGTCCATCACGATGAGCCCGCCCGATCCCATCATGCTCCCCGCGTCGGACAGCGAATCGAAGTCGATTTTCATGTCGAGCCTGCCGGCCGGCATGCACCCGCCCGAGGGGCCTCCCGTCTGAACCGCCTTGAATGGCCTTCCTCCCGGGATGCCTCCGCCGATATCAAAGATGATCTCCCTCAGCGTTATTCCCATCGGCACTTCCACCAGCCCCGTGTTGTTGATGTCGCCCACAAGGGAAAAGACCTTGGTCCCGGAAGAGCCCCCCCAGGGGTTCCCGGTGACGTCGCCCGTGCCGATGGAGGCGAACCACGCGGCTCCTTTCCGCATGATGACCGGGATGTTCGCCCAGGTTTCCACGTTGTTCAGGACCGTGGGCCTGTCGCGGTAGCCGTACTCAACGTTGTGGACGTACTTGGCGCGCGGCTCGCCGGCCCTGCCGGACATGGAGGTCATGAGCGCCGTGGATTCGCCGCACACGAACGCGCCGGCGCCGCGGTGTATCCTGATGTCGAAGCGCAGCCCGCTGTCCAGGATGTTGCGGCCGAGAAGCCCGTAGGAGCGCGCCTGGTCGATCGCCCGCTCCAGCCTCGCCATGGCAAGGGGGTATTCCTTCCGGATATAGATAAACCCTTCTTCGGCGCCGACCGCAAAGGCCCCGATCAGCATCCCTTCGAGCACGCTGTGAGGGTCTGTTTCAATGATGCTGCGGTCCATGAACGCGCCCGGGTCGCCTTCATCGCCGTTGCAGACCACGTAGGGCTTCTCCCTGCGCTCCAGCGCGGCCTTGCGGCAGTAGCGCCACTTGAGACCGGCCGGGAAGCCGCCGCCGCCGCGTCCGCGAATGCCGGAATCGATGACCTCCCTGATGACCGCCTCGGGGTCGTTTGCTTCGAGAATCCTGCTCAGAAAGGTGTACCCGTCCCGGGCAATGTAGTGATCGATCTTTTCAGGGTCGACAATGCCCTTGTTTCGAAGGGCGATGAGCTGCTGCTTGCTGAAAAAACCGATTTCACCCATCGTAGTGTTGACGTCGCCCGAAACGGGATCCGTGTGAAGGAGCCGCTCCAAGGGCTTGCCTCCCACAAGGTGCGCATCCACGATATTCTCCACGTCCCCGGGCGTTATTTTCTGGTAAAAGACGCCTTCGGGCTGCACCACGATGATGGGGCCCTGGGCGCAGAACCCGTTGCAGCCCGTGGCCACGACGAGAAAGTCGTTTCCCAAACCCCTCTTGTCAATTTCCTCCTGCAACCGGTCCAACACGTTGAAGCTTTTTGCCGACACGCAGCCCGTGCCGGTGCAGACCATGAGCATCGCCTTGTAGCCTTTGAAAATCTCGTTTTCCCGGTCCGCGATGTTTTTTAGATCATGTTTGTTTACCGTTGCCACGGCTCTATCTCCGTTTCGACTTGACGATCTTCTTCACCTGCCGGATCTTGACGTTGCCGACGACATCGTCGCCCATCCTGATGGCGGGAGCCAGGCTGCAGCATCCCAGGCAGGCCACCGCCTCGAGGCTGAACTTGCCGTCGCCCGTCGTTTCTCCCGGCCTGATGTCCAGCTCGCGCTCGAAAGCCTCGATGATTTTCGGCGCGCCCTTCACGTGGCAGGTTGTGCCGATGCAGACCTCTATGACCGTCTCCCCTCTCGGCAGCAGGCTGAAAGCCTTGTAGAACGTTGCGATGTGATAGAGCGCCGCGCGGGGAACGCCCGTTCTCCTGCATATCTCGTCGATTGCCGTCATGGATATGAAGCGCTCCCTGTCCTGCACGTCCTGCATCATCTCGATGACATACTCGGGGTCGCCGCCCCACAGCTCGATAATCTGCCGTACCACGTTCCTGTCCGAAGTCGCCGCATAGCCGGCGGCCTGCCGCGTGTCGAAGAATTTTGCCGCCTTGCTCTCGGCGACTTTCCACGGCTGAGCGAGCTGCCTGTTCTTTATCACCAGGGCTTTTATCCTCTTGTGGCGGAACACGGTTCCCACTCCGCCGCGCCCCGCCTGCTTGAGGCGGGCCACGCCGCGGCGCCAGTCGTAGAAGGAAAAGTTCAGGACGCCGAGGCTCGTGTACTGGGCCCCGCGCCCCGATGAAACCACGGCAATGTTGCGCCTGTCATCCTCGTCCCAGGCGAACATGGCCGTCATCTCCTCGGCAAGAACGTGCGAATCGATGCTTTCGAGCGGCGCCTTCTCGATGCTCACGCGGCCGGTGGTCGCGTCGATGAAGATGATGACGTCCTCCACGGCCTTGCCGACGATGGTGAGAGCGTCAAACCCCGCGAATTTCATGTAGGGGCCGAAGTACCCTCCCACGTTGCAATCCATGATGGATCGGGTTGTCGGGGAAATGGTGGTAACGAGCGTCTTGCCCGAGCCCGGGAAGGACGTCGTTCCGCCCAGGGGTCCCGATGAAAAACAGATGGGATTTTCAGGGCTGTCCCACTTCGTGTCGGGATTGATCTCCTGCAGCATGAGCCACAGGTCGAATCCCTTGCCGCCGACCCACAAGTCCTTCATCCGGCCGGTGACGGGCCGGATCTCGATGGTGCTCGAGTCCAGGTCGACGTGAAGCGAGCGCCCCGAATAGCCCTGCACGAGCCCGGCCTGCTTGAAATCAAGCTGCCCGAGCACCTCGTGGGCGCCGCGCAGCCTGCTGATCAGTTCGCTTTCCATGGATATCCTCCGAAGCTGGCATATAGGTATAGAGAATAGGGATTGCGGGGTCAAGTTCTTACTCCAGGATGTTGGGAGCAGGGACAGGAAGACAGGCCGGGGAGGCAAAATATCCTTGATAAATTTTCCCGGCTGCTCTATAATAATGCCAAAATTGGTATAAGCTCAGTCTTAGAAAAATTAATGTCGACCAGCAAGAAGATAGGCGGCCGCGAGATGAACCTGATCAAGTTCTTTCTCAACAAGAAAGTGATCAGCGCCGACTGCGCGGAAGGCATCGTGCACCAGCTCAACAGCTACGGGGGCGACATCGACGACATCATCATGGAAAGGGGGAGGATAGACGAAAAGACCTATCTGAGCACGCTTGCCGCACAGAACAAAACAAGGTTCGTGACCCTCGACAGGATGGTCAGCGCCACGTTCAGCGACAGGATTCTCAGCCTTGTGCCCGACAAAGTGGCCAAGATGTACATCGTGTTCCCCATTGCCTATGACGAGGGCTCCAGGACCCTGACGGTCATAACGCCCGATGTAAGCAACATCGATGCGATCATGCAGCTCGAGAGGGGCGCGAACGTGAGAAGGGTCAAGCTCTACGTCGCGAGAAGCAAGACCGTGAAGCTTGCCACCAGGAGATGGTATGACAACATCGTAAACGCGTTTTACGACCACACGGAAGGCGGAATGAGCACGTACGATTCCATGCTCGACATATACCAGACCTTTGTCCCCGAGTCGGGAGAGCGCCAGCCGGCCAGGACCATCAGCGAAACGGCAATCGACGACAGGTCGGGAGAGGTATCGAAGCCGCATGCAAGGCAGGAGCCGGCCCGGGAGGTAAGCGAACCGACACCGCCGGGGCCCGGGCCTGAACCGGTGCAGGAGGAGGAAGAAGAAGGGGAAATTTCCACCATAAGGAAAAAAGCTGCGCCCCCCCAGGATTTCAAGTGCATTTTCTGCCACCAGACGCATCCGGCGGCCACGGACAAGTGCCCGACGACAAAAAAGCCCATCTCGGCCGTTCAGAAGCTTTCCGAGACCGTGCTGGACGGAAAATACCAGATCAAGGACATGGTGGGGGAAGGCGGAATGGGCATTGTTTACGAAGGCGAGCACATGGAGATAGGAAAGCGTCTCGCCATCAAGTTCCTGAACCCGAGCCTTTATAAATCGCGGGAAGCCTACGAGAGGTTCAAGAGGGAAGCCAAGGCGGCGGCCATGATCGACCATAAAAACATCGTGGATGTCAGCGATATCGGAACGAATCCCGACGGCATTCCCTACATCATCATGGAGTTGCTTTCGGGAGAGGATCTCGCCACGAGGCTGGAGGAGCTGAGGCGAATCCAGCTCGATGAGGCATGCATGATCCTGGCCCAGATGCTCGAGGCGATAGGGGCCGTGCACTCATGCGGTGTCGTCCACAGGGACCTGAAGCCTGAAAATATTTTCCTCGCCAGGCAGTCGGGAGGAAGCGAGATCGTCAAGGTGCTGGACTTCGGAATTTCGAGGCTTACCGTCAACGTCAAGGAATCCATGAGGCTTACGCGGGAAGGGCGCATTTACGGCACGCCCCACTACATATCCCCCGAGCAGGCCCAGGGAAACACGGAAACAGACCACAGGGTCGATATCTATGCGGCAGGCACGATTTTCTACGAAATGCTGCTGGGCAAGCCTCCTTTCGACGCGCGCAGCTATCCGGAGCTTCTCGTCGAGATCATCAGGAGCCCCGTGCCGGACCTGAAGAGATTCATACCGAATTTTCCCCCGGCGGTCATGGACTTCATCAGGACGGCCCTGTCAAAGGACCCCGATGAGCGGTTCCACTCCGCCCAGGAAATGCTCAGGGAGCTGAACGGCCTGCACAGGGGCATGGACACGCCCCAGGGCCCCCGCACGTCCTCATTTCATCTTGTGAAAAGGCCTTCTGCCTCGAAACCGCAGATCAAAGAGGTGCAGGTAACCGGAGAGGAGATCGGCGGACCGGACATTCATAAAAAGGATACCGCGGACCTGGCGGCCCCTCATAAGAAGGGCCCGCCTCCGCCGCCGAAAAAGCCGCAGCCCGGAAAGCCGCCGCCGCCGCCGCGCGGCGGATCGCGATCGAATAAAAAGTGAGGGGGCGGCAACGGATAGTCGAGTGTGTCCGGGAGATATAAAAGCACCCGGGGAAAAGGTGGGAGAGCATGAGCCAAGTCGACGATTTGATCAAAAACAAGCCGGTTGGAGGGCAAAAGCACGAGCTGGAGCTGTGGAGGACAAGGCTTCTTCTTCAAATCTCCAGGTCCACCGTTCGCCACGTGGACAATTTCGAAAAAATCTTCAGCGAGATAGCCGCCATCCTCGCCGCCTCCCTGGAGGTCAAGAGGGTCTCCATCATGATCAAGGATGGAGATTCTCTCATCATCGCCGGTGCCGTGGGGATTCCCGCGGACATCATGAGCAAGGTCAGGGTCACCGTGGGCGAGGGTGTTGCCGGCAGGGTCGCCCAGACAGGCGAGGCTCTCTTCATCAGGAACACCGCGCAGAAGAATGACATTGCGGGCAAAGGCGCCTCGAAAGGGGCGGACAGCTACAAGACGCAGTGTTTCATATCGCATCCCATCAAGGAAGAAAACGAGGTCCTCGGCGTGATCAATATCACCGACCCCTTCACGAAGGAGGAGCTGAGCGAGGACGACTACGCGTTCTTCAAGGACATCGCCGATGTCACGGCCGTGATGATCCAGAAGGCCCTTCAGTTTGACAGCTTCAGGGGAAGGGCGGAAAAGGACGCCCTCACCGGTCTTCTCAACAGGTACCAGATGGAGCTCGTGCTGGAAAGGGAGTCGGAGCGTGCCCAGAGGTACGGGTTTCCGATCTGCATGATCATGTTCGACATCGACAACTTCAAATCCGTCAACGATGAGTACGGCCACCAGAAAGGGGATGAGGTCCTGGTACAGTTCGCCGAGATTCTCACGGGGGCAACGAGGAAAGTGGATTACATCATCCGCTACGGGGGCGAGGAGTTCCTCAGCATTCTTCCTCACACGCCGAAGGAGAACGCAGACAAGTACGCGGGAAGGATAGTCGAACGGACCTTCCTGAATCTTGCGGAAAAATGCGGCCTCGAAAGAAAAATTACCGTCAGCGCCGGTGTTGCCACGTTTCCGATGGATGGCGATTCTCTGCAGGTTGTCCTTGAAAAGGCGGGCAAGGCCCTGCTGAGGGCAAAGAGCGAAGGCAAGAACAGGATCGTGATACACGAGGAGAGCCGCCGGTAACCCCTGCCCACGTTTTGGATAACAGGTATTTACAAGATTGGCTTCTAACGACTATCGACTGACTTTGCAGGAGCAGCCGCCGCCGGAGATTTCGCCGCCGATGTCGAAGTCATCGGTTTCCTCTTCCGCGTCATGCCCCGCGTCAACATCCACGTCGGGCGTGGAAGGGTCTTGCATTGCATCGGGCTGGGTTTCGGGGGGCGTCTCCGGTTCCGCTTCAAAGTCCTCTTCGGCTTCCTCGGCGACATCTTCCGCCGCATCTTCCATGTCGTCGTCAGGATGGGGGTCTTCGGAAACATCGCAGGGGCGGTCCTCGAAAAGGACCTGGATCGTGTAATCCCTTGTACTGCTTCCGATGGCCTCGATGTTCAGCGTGTGCACGCCCGGCGAGAACGGCGTGGCGTCGAACGTCCCGGCAAACTGGGCCGGGATCTCGTCGCTCTCATACATGGGGCCGGCCGCTCCCGTGTCCCACCAGTACGTTACAGTGCCGATGAACACGGAATCGAACACGAGCGCCCTGACAGGCGCCTCGGTGCAGGTCGTCGGGACGCTCCTGGCGTACGGGTTTTCCACGTTGTCGTCATTGTCCAGCCGGGCGTCCACGGGCGCCGTGATGACGACCATGGGCCAGGCGTCCGTGGCCTTCACGCAGGAGTGGGAGATGCAGTTGTTGTCCAGGGCGTGCACGCAGAAGTTGTTGCCCTCGGACTGGCCCAGGGAATCGATCCTCTGGACGACGATGCCGTTCGTGCTCACCTTTGCCCTGTAGTCGTGCTTGTGGCCGTGAATGTAGTAAGGCACGCCGTATGCCGCGAAAAGCTCGTCCAGGTCGCCGCCGCCCGCGGCGATCTCGTACTCGTGGTGCCCCATGGCAATGGTCAGCGTCGAGTCCGCGTTCGCTTCGAGGTTGGCCTGGAGCTCCGCGACCTCGTCGTCCGAGATCTCCGTGTTGTCAAAGGGCCACTGAAGCCAGTCATTGCACGGTGTGGCGACGCCCACGAAGTGGTAGCTTCCGAAGGGAAGGTCGAAGCGCCAGTGCGGCTGGGTCGTGTCCTGGGTCGATCCCTGGACAGACCACTCGAGGTAATAGGACGCGTTCTCGTCGCCGTACGCGTCGTGGTTTCCCGGCAGGTCGTAGCAGAAGTCCGCCGTCATGTCGGCGGAGTCGACGATGTTCCTGTATTTCTCCCACTCTTCGTTATAGGGGCCGAACCCGTAGATGACGCCGTTCGTGGAGTCCGTGATATCGCCCGTGAGCGTCACGAAGAGGGGATCGATGACGTCAACCGCCTGGGTCAGGGACCATTCGAGCTTGAGCTCCTCGGAAGCGGAGAACGTCGTGTCGATGTGCGCGTCGGAAATCTGGATAAACCACAGGACGTTCGAGGGGTCGTCGCTGTAACGGCCGAGCGAGGGGTCGCTTGCCCGGGCTTTGCGTCCCGCCAGCGCCACGATGCAGCACATGAGAACAATGATGATGAATCCATGAACTTTTAATTGCATCATGATTTAAAATATAGTACGTGACGGCAAATTCTTCAATACCGGGTGAGCAGAAATGAAAAAAGGCGGCGGAGGCGGCGGTGCCAACGACTATTGACTATCGACTGATAACGCATCCGCACCCCCCTTCAGACATTTCTCCGTCCGGGCCGTCCGCGTCATCGTCGTCCGGCGCGTCCAGCGATGCGTCCGTTTCCGCGTCCGGCCGCGGGAGGTCGCCGGCAGTGTCCGCCGCATCCTGCGACAGGTCAGGGTCGCCGGCCGCGTCGGAGGGGTCCGGCATCGCATCCTCGATTGTTTCTTCGCCGTCGGTCCCGGCGTCCTCCATGACGCTCTCGGCGTATTCCGGCGGTGCCTCGACAGGCTCTTCCAGGTCGTCCTCATCCAGGGTCTCGCCTGAAAAGTCACAGTCGCGCTCCTCGACGAGCACCTGGACCTGGATCGACCGGGTTCGGGTTCCCGTGGCTTCCACGGTCAGGTTGTGAAGCCCGGCCTCCATCCCCCTGGCGTCGAAGGTCCCGATCCACTGGCCGTCAATGGCGTCGCTTTCCTCCATGTCCCCCGTTTCACCCGTGTCCCACCAGAAGCTGACGCCGGCCAGGGGCTCGGTGTCGAAAACGAGCGCCCGCACGGGCGCTTCGGAGCAGGCCGCGGGCACGGTGGGCGCATGGGGGTGCTCGACGCTGTCATCCATGCCGAGCATGGCGTCCACGGGCGCCGTGATCACGATCATGGGCCAGGCGTCACGGGCCGCTGCGCATGTGTGTGAGATGGAGTCGTTGTCAACGGCGTGAACGCAGAAGTTGTCGGCGTCGGCCTTGCCGAGCGAGTTGACGCGCTGGAAAAGAACGCCGCCGGCGCTCACTTCCGCCACGTGGTCATGGCTGTGGCCGTGGATATAATAGGGGACGCCGTGGAGCGTAAAGAGCGCGTCCAGCTCCGGGCCGCCCGGAAGGTCCCGCCCGTCGGAGCGGATATAGTTGTGGTGGCCCATGGCAATGGTCAGGTTCGTGTCCGTGTTGGCCTCGAGATCGGCCTGTATCTGGCTCAATTCCTCGTCCGTTATCTGCGTGTTGTCAAAGGGCCACTGCAGCCAGTCGTTGCATGGTGTGGCCACGCCCACGAAATGGTAGCTGCCGAATGGAAGGTCGAAACGCCAGTGCGGCTGGGTCGTGCCCTGCTCCGGGCCCTGGACGGAATAGGCCAGGTAGAAGGACGCGTTCGCGTCTCCGTAAACGTCATGGTTGCCGGGCAAATCGAACCAGGTCTCCGCGGTCATGCCCGCGTCGTCGATTCTTTCCCTGTAGATGTTCCATTCCGCCTCGTACGGCCCGAAGCCGTAGACAACACCGTTCGTGGAATCCGTCAGGTCCCCGGTGGCCGCAACGAAAAGCGGGTTGACCGTATCGAACCCCTCGCTTGCGACCCATGCGAGCTTGTCCGGGCCGTCGGCGTAGAAGACATTGTCGATGTGCGTGTCCGTGATCTGGATAAACCAGAAAACATTCGACGGCTCGTCGCTGTACCGGGCAAGCGTGGGATCGCTGGCCAGCGCCTCGCCGCCGGGACCGGCCGCAAGAAAACAGGCAAGGGTCAAGGCGGATATTATTGAGAAATGCTTTGATTTTATTCTATTTATCCTCATAATAGTCCCATATGGAAAGTCGTTGTTAAAAGTTCACCTTTATAAATATATCGCAGACTGAAAATTTGGCAATGTG
>JBDRLK010000520.1:0-6738 GCA_043813155.1 Pseudomonadota bacterium
ATGCCGCGGCCGCGGCCGCGGCCATGTATTTCCTGCGCAGGGGCCATGCGGCCAGGCACGTTGAGACCGCGGCGAAAAAGATCGCCGTGGAAAAGACCGCCGGGTTGTCCAGCAGGTAAAAGAAGACGATGCCTCCAAGGAGGCTTCCGGTGAGGTTTCCTGTCGTGTTCCATGAAAAGAGAGTGCCCGAGTCCCTGCCCACGTTTTTCAGGTCCTCTTTCAGCTCATGGAAGGCAATGGGCACGGTGGCGCCCATGAGGGACACGGGCAGGACCAGCACCAAGGTCATGACGAGGAAGAGGCCGCCGTAGAAAGCCCAGAACCCGACCGCATTCGACTGGAACGTTATCCTGATGACGTGCGCCCAGTAGGGCCACGAATCCAGCGACAGGTAAAGAAGCATGAGGAGCAGCGTGATGGCCAGCTGGTTGATGAAAAGGGAGCGGCGCGGCAGCTGCCTGGCCCTGCTCACGGCATAGCTGCCGATGGCTATGGAAAGCACGAATACCGATACGATCATGGAAAAGGAATAGGAGGAGCTTCCAAGGGAAAGGTTGGTGATTCTAATCAGGACATTTTCGAGGGTCATGACATAGAAGCCGCTCAGGAAAGCGATGGCGTAGAGCACGAGGCCGGGAAATTTGAGCGGCGGCAGGGTGCGCGGGGCGGCCGGGGCTTTTTCGTCCGTCTGCCCCTGCTCCTCTTTCTCCGGTTCCGGTTCGGCCGGCTCGTCCCGGTCCGCGCCCTTCTGTTTGCCGGACAGGAAGTAGAAGAAGAGGAATGCGCCGATGTTCAGAACAGACGCTCCCATGACGGTCAGCGGAAGGCCGAAGGCGGGAACGAGGAAAAACCCGGCCATCAGCGTGCCGAGAAACGCGCCGGCCGTGTTGATGCCGTAGACCCTGGCATGGATGCCCGTGGCTTCCGCGACGTTTTTCGATATGCCGCGTGTCAGGAAGGGGATGGTTCCTCCCATGCAGACGGTCGGGACGCCCATGAGCAGAACGGAGCAGGCAAAGGCCTGCACGATGATCAGGGCGGGCGGGGCAAAGCTCCAGCTGCCTGTAAGATGATCGACGAGCGCGAAGATGGTGGGGAAGCACAGGCACCACAGGGCAATGGCGCCCTCGAGGTAGGCGTAGGCCCTGAAGTAGTTTTTGACCCGTGTGGTGAGCTTTCCGCAAAGATAGTATCCGAAAGACAGGCCTCCGAGAAAGGTAGCGAGAATGATGGCCGTGGCGATGTTATCGCAGCCGAAGAGCCTGCTCAGGTATTTCTGCCAGGCCACCTGGTATATGAGGCCCGCCGCACCGGTTGCGAACACGAATAAATAGAGGGGAGCCAGTATGGTCCATTTCTGCATCGCAGATTGTATTCAGTGTATCAGGCGGGCTTGTAAAAATCAACACGAAGGGCATGCCGGCGTGCATTCACGATTAACGGCCCGGCACCTTCGACACCTTCGATTTCCCGGAATCGGAAATGTACCTGATGATGATTCGAGCATGGAAAAAATGCAGCTTTCAGGTATAATAGGAGGAAAACCGGGCGAAAGAGCCATGAGAGCCGATTTACCAAAACAGCTTGTTTTTACGATTGCGGTGCTGGCGATTTCGTCGGCGGCATTCCAGTCCTGCGCTCTCAGGACCGGCGGGACCCGTGATGATGCCGCGGACGGGAGTGACGTTGTCGCGGATGCTCCGGAGCTCGTGGACCTGATCGTCGGGGACAGGGACGTGCCGCGCACGTGCGGGGACGGGGAGGTGGATGAGGACGAGGGCGAGCAGTGCGATGACGGCAATGACATTGACGGCGACGGCTGCGACAATGACTGCACCTTGTCGTGCCGCATCGGCGCGGATTGCGATGACGACAACCCCTGCAACGGAAAGGAAACGTGCGATGCGCTCGATACGCACGCGTGCCTGCCAGGCGAGAACGTGGAAGGCGGGAAGCCGTGCAACGACGGCCTTCACTGCACCCTTGTGGATGAATGCGACGGGGATGGGGAATGCATCGGAATCGGGGACCCCTGCGATGCCGTCCTCGACTGCATCGAGGGCGTGACCTGTTCCGAGGAAACGGATGACTACGCGTGCCTCTACGATGTGGTCGAAGGTCACTGTTACATTGAAGCGGCATGCTACCATGATGGAGAGCCCGATCCTGCGAGCGCGTGCAGGGAGTGCCGGGCCGGCGGGTCGAGCTCTGAATGGACGAACCTGGCCGAAGGAGGAGAGTGCGGGGAGGACGGCATATGCTGCGGGGGCGAGTGCCGGGAAGGCGGTGACTGCTGCAACGACACCTATTGCTTCGCAGGGTGCGTGGGCACGGCACGCTGGTGCGGTTTCTTCGGGTCTGGGACCTGCGCAACGCAGGCCGGCTGCAGGTGGGACCCGCTGACCGGGTGCAAGGGCGATCCGGGGGCCTGCGCGGGTATTGGTACTGTAGATTGCAGCACCTGCGGGTGCATGATCATAGATACACTGTGCGGCGGTATTGCCTATGACTGCGATTTTTTCACGGTCGAAGCAACGTGCGCGACATGCGGCTGCACGTGGGGGCCGCTGTCAGAGGGCGCCTGCGTGGGGACACCGATTCCCTGCAGCGGCCGCGCATACGCTGACTGCACGTCGGAATGCGGATGCGGCTGGATGGTGGATAACTGTTACGGAAACCCGCTGTGCGGCATGTTCGCCGACGCTGCCGCGTGCAGGGCCTGCGGGTGCGAATGGCGCATGCCCTGCGTGGGCGCGCACGATGCCTGTGAGACTTTTGGCGAAGAGGGGCAGTGCGTTGAGCAGATAGAATGCCGCTGGAGCGTGTGTGAGGACTACAGCTGTACATAGCGTTATTGTTTTCATTATCTTCTGCAGTGTCGCATCCATGGGCGCCTGCGGCGGCCGGAAAACCGGGCTGCGCGGGCGGGCGGGCGATATCAGGCCGGACCCGGTGTTCGCCCGGGCGCGGGGAAGCGTTTTCCTGGTCGGCGGCAGCGGGGCCGGGTACCAGGGCACGGGGTTTCTTCTCGACCACAATGGAAAAAATTATGTCATCACCAATTTCCACGTCATAAGCCTGGTCAAGGACGTGTTCATCGAGACGGAAGAAAAAACAGTGTACGGGGATCTTCGCGTCCTGGCCACGGACAGGGCCAACGACGTGGCCGTGCTGGAGGCCAGGGGCCTGCCGGCTTCGATGAAGGGGCTTTCTTTTACCCGTGATTATGCGACGAGCCAGATGATATTCGTCATCGGCTACCCGGACATGCGCTCAAAGGAGAACCACGTGAATTTCGGCCCGGGCGTGATAAGCGACGCGAGCTACCTTGCGCCGGTGTACATTGGCGAGGGCGACTGCCGCAACATCCAGATCACCTCGCCCATTAGCCCGGGCCACAGCGGAAGCCCGGTTCTCGACGAGAAGGCGCGGGTCATCGGCGTGGTGGCCTGGGGGTTCGGCCCCGAGGCCGACCTGCAGAGGGGCAACTACGCCGTCCCGTTCGAGCACGTCGAAAGCCTCCTGGAGGAGATCGAAAGCCGGACGCAGGACGACCCTGCTGCGATCTGGGCGGCCGGCGGCGCGTGCACGGGTGACGCGGACTGCCCCTGGATTTATCTTTGCGTCGAAAGCACGTGCCGGTCCCTGAAGGATCTTGGGGACAGCTGCACGGTCGATGACGACTGCTTTCTTCCCTACATCTGCAAAACAGGCGCGTGCTCAAAGGCCGGGACCCTGGGAGACGCCTGCCGCGGCGACAGCCAGTGCGAGCCGCCTTACTGGTGCATTCTCGACACGTGCCGGATGATGGGGAACAAGGGAGACGCGTGCAGGGTCGACATTGACTGCGAGGAGCCTCTGTACTGCGTGGCTGGCCGATGCGCGAAAGACCTGATCGGCCTCGACGGGCCGTGCACGCAAACCCCGGACTGCTACGCGCCCAATGAATGCATCAACGGAACGTGCAAGCCGCCGCAGCCCAAAGCATACTTGCCCGGTTTGCAAAATATACTAGAATAAGCCCATGATGCGAATAAAGATAATTCAAGCTTTCCTAATCGCTGCGTTGCTCGCAGGTTGCGGCGGAGGATCGGGCCTTGCCGGCGATGGGGCCGCGGACGGCGACGCGGCCGCCGACCCGGCAGGTGACGGGGCGGCCGATGATCCCGATGCTCAGGATGACCCTGTCGACGATGCCGGCGATTCCGTGAGCCCGGACCCGGCCGACACAGTGGATGCGCCTGACGGTATATGCGGCCAGGAATACTACTGGGAGCTGCAGCCGCGCAGGATCGTGAGCGCGGAGCTCATCGACGGGGACCTGTCCCGCTATGGAGCAACGGAAAGGCTGCTCGTGGAAGTGCAGATGCAGAGCGCATGCGAGGAGCTTGGCGACCTGGACGTGATCTATATGCCCGGCGACGCCACGGATTTTGTCAGCCTCAAAGCGAGCGCCTGGGTGCCCGTGGGCCTGGACTGCCCGCCCTCGGCGCCGATCGTCGAGTGGATCGTGCACATCGAAGGCAGGTGGCACGGAAACCTCAGGGCCGTGGTCTCGGACGGGAACGTGACGGACGACGGCCTGCTCACAGAGTACGGGCGCGAGGCCTGCTCGGGCGTGCCCGAATGCCAGTGCCTTCCCACATCGCCGCCCGGGCCGGGCGAAGAGTGGAGCGCTTGTCTCACCGATTGTTCCTGCGGGGCCGGCCTATCCTGCGTGGGCTACTATGGCGTTGCCGGGCAGCTGTGGAGCTGCGTGCAGCCGTGCAACGATTTTCTCGATTGCGATTCCCGCGAGCAATGCCTGCCGCCCATCCCCGACGGGTGTCCCCATGTGTGCGAGTCGCAGAACGAGCAGGATTTATGTGAATCAGAGGAGGACTGTCCGGAAGGCTTCTACTGCGTCATCAGCGAGCATGGAAGGTATTGCGTGGACAGGCGCGAGTATCCCGCGATAACGCCTTGCGGCTGCGACGAAGAGTGCCCGGCCGGCCAGCGCTGCATCCTGTCCTTTCGCGACACGCCGACCTGCGAGGTCCCGTGCCTGCGCAACGCCGACTGCCCCAACCCGCCGGAGACGGATGTTTTCGTGTGCGCCATCCCGGCCGTCTGCGTGCCCCTGGAATAGCATCGAGGTCGAGCATGAAGCTGATAAGGTTCGAATCAGAAGAAGGCGGGATTTTTCATGGCGCGATCGACGCGCCGGACGCGAGCGAGGCGCGCCTGATCGAGGGCGATTTTCCAGCTGACTTCAGCGTGACCACGGAGCTTCGGTCGATCAAAAAGCTGCTCGCACCCATCCTTCCGCCCAATATCCTGGCCCTGGGCCTCAATTACAGGAAGCACGCGGACGAGACAGGGATAGCCTGCCCGGACATTCCGGTCGTGTTCCTGAAAGCCACGAGCAGCGTCATAGGCCCGGATGAGCCCATCGTGCTTCCCGCGGCCGGACCCGACGAGGTGGATTACGAAGTGGAGCTGGCCATCGTCATCGCGAAGCCCGCGAAGAACGTGGCCGTCGACAGGGCAGGGGACCACATCCTCGGCTACACCTGCGCCAATGACGTGAGCGCGCGAGACTGGCAGATAAAGAAGCAGAAAAAACAGTGGGCAAGGGGAAAGAGCTTCGACACCTTCTGCCCCATCGGGCCGTGGATCGTCACAAAAGACGAGCTTCGCGACCCGGACAACGTTCGCGTGCAGACGAAGATCAACGGCGAGCTTTTTCAGGATTCCAGCACGTCGGACATGATCTTCGGCACGGCGGCCATCGTGAGCCACCTGAGCCAATCCATGACGCTGCTGCCCGGCACTTTGATCCTCACGGGGACGCCCGAGGGCGTGGGGTTCACGCGCAACCCTCCCAGGTTCCTGCGCGAAGGCGACGAGGTCAGCGTCATCATCGAGCACATCGGCGAGCTCAACAATCCCGTTGTGAGAGAGTAGCCGCGCGCCTCCTTCGAGACGGACGCTTCGCGTCCTGCTCAGGGCAAGCTTGGCGCACCAATGTCATGTGCAGGCACGCCAAGCCCTTGCAGCTACAATGCTCCCATGCTTTCCAGGAGTTCGACCACGTCCTTTTTGTCGTGCTCTTTTGCGTAATCGAGGACGGTCCTGCCGAGATTGTCCTTGATGTTCAGGTCCGCGCCCTTGCCGGCAAGGTACTCGAAGACGGCCAGGTCGAACTTGATGAAGACGCGCTCGTCCATCCCGTGCATGTCGTAGTCCACGCCAAGCAGGGCGCGGTGGAGCGCGGATTGCCCTTCCCCGTTCACGGCATCGATGAGCGCGCCCCTGGTCAAAAGATACTTGACCATGTCCAGGCGGTCTTCCTCTGCGGCGAGAATGAGCGGCGTGGAGCCCTTCCTGTAGCCGTCCGTGATCGCGGCGTTTACATCGCATCCTCCGTCGATCGCCATCTCGGCGAATTTCAGCTCGCCCGCGTCGGCAGCGTAGTGAAGAGCGGACCAGCCGTTCTTGTCTGTTTTCGCGACGTCCGCGCCCTTGTCCGCGAGGAACCCGACCACGTCCCAGTGCCGGTGATAGGCTGCCTGGAGCAGGGCCGTGTTGCCGTCCTCGCCGGCTGCGTCGAGCTTTGCCCCGCGCTGAGCCAGGAACTCGACAACGTCGAGCTCGCCCGACGAGGCTGCGGCCCTCAGGGCGGTCCCGCCGTACTTCGCGGCTGCATCGGCCTTCAGACCCTGGTCGAGCAGGAGCTCCACGATGTCCAGGTGGCCG
>JBDRLK010000521.1:0-2127 GCA_043813155.1 Pseudomonadota bacterium
GTGTACGGGCTCGCCGTCCTGGACGACGTTCTTTACGGGTGCACGGATTCCGGCCCGCTCATCACCATCGACATGGCCACGGGCCACGGCACGCTCGTAGGCAGCCTTGACGTGGGTTTCTGGGGTGCGGCCAGCCCTCCGTGACAGTCGTTAGTCGTTGGTCGATAGTCGTTAGTGCCGCCTCCCCCTCCTCTCGAAATCCTTATTCGTTTGTTCCTATTGCCTGTCTATTGTCATCGGAAGGCAAAAGACTTAATCTTATCCCATGGATTCAAGCAGGCTGAAAAAGTTCAAGAAACTGGCGAAACTCATGAACCAGCAGTCCACGACCTACGCCCTTCCCATGAAATCCATGTACAAGATCTTCGATCTCATGCTTACCACGGAGGAGACCGATTTTCTTCTTCACATGGGCAAAAGCTTCTACACTCGCAGGGAGCTGGAATCGCACAGCGGCCTGCCTGCCGAAGAATTCTCAAGCATGCTGGACGGCCTCATCAGGAAGGGAATCATATTTACGGACCAGGAGGAAGGGCAGGAGCTTGTATTTTTTCTTTCGCCCATCCTGCCGGGCTGGTTCGAGATGATCCTGTGCGGCGGCGGGGAAACACCGAGGCACCAGGAGTTCTCAGGGCTCCTTGACGACTATTTCAACGAAGCCAGGGCCCTGAACTTCTTCCCGCTCAGAAGCTTCATGAACCTTTTTTTCCGGCGGGACGGGGCGCACAGGACCGTTGCCGTCATCGTTCCGGAAAAGAAGAGGAAAAAGGCCGGTAAAAAGAAAGTCATCGACGTGCAGAAGGAAATTCCTGCCGCTCCCATGACCGTCTACCCCAAAAAGAACGTCCGGGAGCTCATAGAGAAATACGGCAGCGAGGAAAACATCGCCCTCGTCCACTGCTTCTGCCGCCTGCGGAAGAAAAGAGCCGGCGACCCGTGCGAATTCGACATCCCCATCGAGTCCTGCATCGTTCTGGGCCGTTTCTCGAACCACATCGCCAAATACGGGTTCGGAAAAAAGATCACGAAGCAGGAGGCCCACGAGGTCATGGACAGGGTGGAAAAAAAGGGCGCCCTCCACCAGGTCTTTTACGTCAGGGAAAAAATCGGCGAGCCGGAAATAGCGATCTGCAACTGCTGCCGGGACTGCTGCGAGGTGTTCAGGCTGTACTATCGCGGGATCACGCCCCTCGTGATCCGGAGCTTTTACATCGCCCGCATCGCCGAAGGCGACACGTGCAACGGATGCGGCCTGTGCGTAAAGCCCTGCCCCGTGCAGGCCATCACCATTGCCGACGACATGGCGATTATCAACGAGCCCTTCTGCATCGGATGCGGTCAATGCGCTTTGAAGTGCACGCGGGACGCCGTGGAGCTGGAATACAGCGAGCGGGATGTCTTTCTTCCGACGTTGAAAAAATCCGAAGCCCGAATCACGTAGTGCGGGGCTTTATGCCCCGCTGGGCTTTATGCCCCCGCCAAAACGGCGACAGAGTACAGAAACAGAGGAGAAACCATGGATAAAATACCGGTTGAGCCGCCCGGGGCGGCCTACAGGCTGCTGAACCCCGGCGTCGTGGTCCTCATCAGCGTCGGGGACGGCGAGCGCGACAACCTCTTCGCCGTCACGTGGAACATGCCGGTGCGCAGGGAGCCCGGCCTCGTCGCCATCCTGAGCGGAAAGGGGCATTTCTCCTACCCCTTCATCGAGCGAACCGGGGAGTTCGGCGTCAATGTTCCCGACGCCTCGCTCGTGGACGCCGTGCTCGGGTGCGGCAGCACGACGGGCGGCAGGGTGGCGGACAAGTTCGCCCGCTTCGGGCTGACGAGGCAGCCGGCCGCTTCCATCAAGGCGCCTCTCGTGCGGGAAGCCATTGCCACGATCGAATGCCGCGTCTCCCGGACGGTCGACCTGGGCAAGTCGGCCCTCGTCATTGCCGACATTGTCGAAGCAAAGGCGGCCGCGGAGCACTTCTCCGGCGGCGGATGGACGTTCGAAAAAGGCCTCAAGCTTCTGCACCACCTGGGCGGCGACAGGTTCTGCGTCAGTGAAAAAATGATCAGGGGGAAGGTTCCGAAACAGGAAAATTCTTATACGCCGGGTTTGACGGATTGACCGAGGAGACG
>JBDRLK010000522.1:0-6400 GCA_043813155.1 Pseudomonadota bacterium
CCCGGCCTCCATACTCCCCCCGGAATCGGCAATGCGCCCATGCTTTTAACACTTTAATATCGCCGGTAATATAAGTTAACTGCGGTATTGATTAAAGCAGGATAAGACTCTATAATATTTATCCAAAATGCCATCGCAACAAGAAAAACTAGGCGAACTTTTAGTCAGACAGAAGCTGATTTCACTGCAGGAGCTGCAAAAAGCCCAGGAAGAGCAGCAGAAGGAAGGGGGTAATCTGGGCTTTGCACTGGCCAAGCTGGGCATCCTGAGCGAGAAGGAGATCACGACATTTCTGAGCCAGCAGTACCGGGTACCGGCGATCGAGCTGGCCGAATACGAGATCGACGCAGAGGTCGTCAAGCTCATCTCCAAGGACATCGCGCTGAAGCACAAGGTCATGCCCATTGCCAGGGTCGGGTCATCGGTCATTCTGGCCATGGTCGACCCTTCCAACCTCAACGCCATCGATGACGTCAAGTTCCTTACCGGCTACAACGTCGAGCCCGTCGTGACGAGCGAGGCGGGCCTCATGGCCGCCATCGAGCTGCACTACGAGGAAAAGTACGACTACGGCGACGTCCTGTCGGGATTCGAGGAAGCGGAGCTGGAGTTCGGCGAGGACCAGGAGGAAATCAATATCAACGACCTCGAGAAAATGAGCGCGGACGCGCCCGTGGTCAAGCTCGTGAACATGATCATCTTCAACGCCATCAAGAAGGAAAGCAGCGATATTCACGTCGAACCCTACGAGAAGTTTCTCAGGATCAGGTACCGCATCGACGGCGTTCTGCACGAGGAAATGAAGCCGCCGCTGAAGCTGAAAAACGCCATCGTGTCGAGATTGAAGATTATGAGCTCCCTGGACATTGCCGAGAGGAGGCTCCCTCAGGACGGGCGCATCAAGCTGAAGATCGGCAAGGAGAAGGAGATGGACTTCAGGGTTTCCGTCCTCCCCACCCTCTTCGGTGAAAAAGTCGTCATGCGGATCCTCGACAAGTCCTCGCTGCAGCTGGACATGACCAAGCTCGGTTTCGAGGCGCAGCCGCTCGAGCAGTTCAAAGAAGCCATCTACAAGCCCTACGGGATGGTGCTCGTCACGGGGCCCACCGGCTCGGGGAAAACCACGAGCCTCTACAGCGCCCTGACGGAGCTCAATCGAATCACTCACAACATTTCCACGTCCGAGGATCCCGTCGAGTACAACCTTCCCGGCATCAACCAGGTGCAGATGCACGAGGAGATCGGGCTGAATTTCGCCACCGCCCTGCGCTCGTTCCTGCGGCAGGATCCGGACATCATCATGGTCGGCGAGATCAGGGACTACGAGACGGCGGAGATCGCCGTCAAGGCGGCGCTCACGGGCCACCTGGTTCTTTCCACTCTTCACACGAACGACGCGCCGAGCTCCATCACGAGGCTTCTGAATATGGGCGTCGAGCCCTTCCTCGTGACCGCCTCGGTCAACCTCATCATGGCCCAGAGGCTCATCAGGAAGCTCTGTGTCAACTGCAAGCAGGAAGTCAACCCGGGAAAACGGGCGATGATGGCGGCCGGCTTTACCGAGTCGGAGCTCGAGGAGTTCACGCCCATGGGCGCCGCCGGGTGCAAGACCTGCAGCGATACGGGATACAAGGGCAGGATCGCCCTTTACGAAGTCATGCCTTTCGACGAGGAGCTCAAGGAGATGGTGCTCCAGGGGGCTTCGAGCTCGGAGCTGAAGGCCGAGGCGGCCAGGAAAGGTATGGCGACCCTCAGGAGGGCCGGGCTGAACAAGATAAAGGAGGGCGTCTCGGCCCTTGACGAGGTCCTGAGAGTAACCGCAATGGATTAGAGGAAGAAAAGCATGGCAGGACAGAGCAACGTACCGACACTGCACCAGCTCCTTCGAACAATGATCGAGAAGGGTGCAAGCGACCTTCACATCACGACGGGAAGCCCGCCGCAGCTCAGGATAGACGGAACGCTCGTTCCCCTGAAAGTGCCGACACTCATGCCGGCCGACACGAAAGCGCTGTGCTACAGCATCCTGACGGAGGAGCAGAAAACGAAGTTCGAGCAGGAAAACGAGCTCGACCTGTCCTTCGGCGTCAGGGGACTGAGCCGTTTCAGGTCCAACATCTTCATGCAGCGCGGCGCCGTGGCCGGGGCTTTCAGGGCCATTCCCTTCAAGATCATGGGCTTCGACGAGCTCGGCCTCCCACAGGTCATCAACGAACTGGCAACGAAGCCGCGCGGCCTCGTCCTCGTGTGCGGGCCCACCGGCTCGGGCAAGAGCACGACGCTTGCCTCGGTCATCGACAAGATCAACAACGAGAGCAGGATTCACATCATCACCGTCGAGGACCCGATCGAGTACCTGCACCCGAACAGGATGGCCGTCGTCAACCAGAGGGAGGTGGGCGCGGACACGAAGAATTTCACGACCGCCCTGAAGTACATCCTGAGGCAGGACCCGGACGTCGTGCTCATCGGCGAGATGAGGGACCTGGAGACCATCGAGGCGGCGCTGGTGATCTCGGAAACGGGCCATCTCGTCTTCGCGACGCTTCATACGAACACGGCGGTCCAGACCATGAACCGTATCATCGACGTCTTTCCACCGCACCAGCAGTCGCAGGTCAGGGCCCAGGTGTCTTTTGTCCTCGAGGGCGTTATCGTGCAGCAGCTCCTGGCCCGCGGGGACGGGCCGGGGCGGGTCCTGGCATGCGAGATCCTGATCCCCACGCCGGCCATCAGGAGCCTGATCAGGGAGGACAAGGTCCACCAGATCTATTCGCAGATGCAGATCGGCCAGGAAAAGTACCAGATGATCACCTTCAACCAGTCGCTCTTCAACCTCGCCATCACGGGGGTCCTCACGAAAGAGGAGGCCTTGCTGAGGTCCAGCGAGCAGGAAGAGCTGAAGAACATGTTTGAAAAGAAGGACCCCAAGGGGATAAGTCGTAAGATGAACAAGTAGGAGCACGTCGACACGATCGGCAGAATGGAGCCTGAAGGCTCCCCTGCCCGGGATTCCAAAGCGTCTACATGCCCATGAACCTCTTCAGGAGCCGGAGTTGAGTGACGAGAAGGTCATAGAAATTCTGAATTTCAGGAAGGTTTTCAGGCTCGGCTTTTTTCTCAGGAAGGTGGAGGCGGTCAGGGACGTGTCGCTGGAAGTCGCCAGCGGGGAAATCTTCGGTTTTCTCGGGCCGAACGGAGCGGGGAAAACCACGACCATCAAGGCCATGATGTCGCTCATCAGGCCCACGTCCGGAACGATAAAAATATTCGGCAGAAAAGTTCCGGATCGCGAGATTTACGCAAAAGTCGGGTTTCTGCCCGAGAACCCCTACTTCTACGATTACCTGAGTCCCCTCGAGTTCCTGGGCTACATGGGGGCGCTCTTCGGGCTGAGCAGGAAAAAGAGGAAGAAGAAGGCCGAGGAGCTCCTGGAGCTCGTGGGCCTCAAGGGCTCGAAGAAGCTTGCGCTCAGGAAGTTCTCCAAGGGAATGCTTCAGCGCATCGGGCTGGCCCAGGCCCTGATCGCCGAGCCGAAGCTCCTGGTCCTCGACGAGCCCATGAGCGGGCTCGATCCCATCGGAAGGAAAGAGGTCAGGAACCTGCTGCTTTCGCTGAAAGACGATGGGATCACCATCATCTTCTCCTCCCACATCCTGTCGGACGTCGAGACCATGTGCGACAGGGTGGCCATCATCAACAAGGGTGTCGTAACGAGCACCGGCGATTTCGCCACGCTCATGAAGGCCGAGGAGCGCAGGACCACGTTCGAGCTGGAGAAGCTGGGCGATGAAACGCTCGACAGGATGAAGAAGCTGAGCTTTTCTTATAAGATGGCGGGCGGCAGTGTCTTCTTCGAGATCGAGGGGGAGGAGAAGAAGAAGGAGGCCTTCATGGTGCTGGCCGGGTCGGGCGCGACGATCGTTTCCGTCACGCCTCACAGGGAAACACTCGAAGACATATTCATCAGGGACGCCTTTGCCTCCTGAATTCGAAATCCGGGGCAGGGGCTGCTTCAGCCGCCCTTCCCGCCTTCGACGCGCTCGAGGAAAAATTATATGAAAACCGACAGAATCATCATGCTCGTTTTCACCGCTTTCATGGCGACAGCCGTGGTCGTAGGCATCGTACTGGTGTTCAAGCCGGCCCCGGCAAAGAAGCCTGCGAAAGAAGCCGGCGGTGAAGAGAAGAAGAGGTTCGGGGGCCTCTTCGAGGCGCTGGGCCCTGCGAAGGAAGGCATCGCGGTCGTCAAGGTTTACGGCGTCATCGAGACCGAAACCACGGAAAGCATGTTCGGCGTGCCCACCGGCGGGGCTGACTACGTGGTGAAGAAAATAGAGCGGTTCAGGAAGAACAAGCTGGTCAAGGGCATCATCCTCCGGGTCAACAGCCCCGGCGGAACGGTCGCGGCGTCACAGGAAATTCTGGCCGCGATCAAGCAGGCGAAAAAGGACGGGAAAAAGATTTTCGTTTCCATGGGCGATCTTGCGGCCTCCGGCGGCTACTACATAGCGTGCCATGCCGACAGGATATACGCCGACCCCGGCACGCTGACGGGCAGCATAGGGGTCCTCATCGGCAACCTCAACCTGACGGAGCTGGCAAAAAAAATCGGCGTAAACATGAATTATATCAAGAGCGGAGAGCACAAGGACATACTGAGCCCCTGGAGGGACATGTCGGAGGAGGAGAAGCAGCTTCTCCAGGAGACCGTCATGGACGTGTACGAGCAGTTTGTCGAGGAGGTCTCGACGGGGCGCAGCATCCCCATCGACCAGGTGAAACCGCTCGCGGACGGAAGGATCTTCACGGGCCGGCAGGCGAAGGAGCTGAAGCTTGTCGACGAGATCGGGGGGTTCCAGGATGCGCTGAAGGACCTGGCCAAGCTCGTGGGGCTCAAGGGGGGGCCGGTGGTGATCAAGGATTACGAGAACATGTGGGACGACATGATGGAGAGGTTCGACACGTCGGCGGAAAAAAAGGTCGGCCTCATGGACGTCCTGACATCGAAACAGGGAACGTCGGATTACGTCCCGGTGACGTATTTGTACAACGGCGGGAGATAGCGAAATCGAATGGTGCCGCACGCCCCTGGCGTGCCTGAACGAAAGAGTGATATGGAAGCAGCAGCGGACAAAGAGGAAACCGGGCAGACCGGCCGGGATGCGGTTTTCAGCCTCCTCATCCGCCCCACGGCCTACCTGAAGCAGGCAGTGGAGGAGCTGCCCTCCTTCGTGCCCCTTGCCGTGATTTTCATTGCCGGCTTTTTCCAGATCCTCTCGGTCCTGGTCCTGCGCGCCCCGTCGCATGGCCTGAGCTCCTTTTCGCTCACGGCCGGGCTTTTCATGCACCTTGCCGGCAAGGCCGTGATCCTCCTGGGCGCGGCCATCGTCATCCATTTCTTTGCCGCGACCTTCAACAGGACCGGAAGCGGGTGGCGATTGTTTTCCCTCTTCCTGGTCTGCCAGCTTCCGTATATATTTCTTTTGCCCGTCTCGCTCCTGGCCAGGGCGTTTCCGGCCGGCGGCTGGCTGGTGTACTATTTCTTTGCAGCGCTGCTGACCCTGTGGTGCATTGTTCTTTCCGTAGCCGCCATCAAGGAGAATTACAGGATTTCGGCCGCCCGCGCGGCCCTGGCCTTCGCGTTCCCGCTGCTGCTGGCGAGCGTGTCCTGGCCCCTGATGCTGTCCCACACAGTGTTCAAGCTGCTCCTGCACCTGGCTCCTTGAATTTTCCCATGTTCATGCTAAATAGAAACTGGTAACGGAAGGAGATCAACCCATGAAGCATGGCATGGCAGCGGTGCTCGTTATGGCCGCGTTGATGATGTCAGGATGCGGCGGCGATGAAAAAACCGGGGGTGACGCGGACGCCGATCCATTGGACGAGCAGATCGATGGGCACGACGCCGCGGCCGAGGATGTGCAGCCCGACATTCCGCCCGAAAACGCGGACCCGGTTGAAGACGAGCCCGCGGTCGATGTGCCGGATGATCCGGCCCAGGACACCGCGCCGGATACGACCGACCCGGCGCCGGACCATCAGGAAGACCCGGCAGCGGACACGATGGAGGATGCGCCCGAAGACTCGGAGCCCGAGGCCGCCTGCATCCTCGAGGGATGCCTCTTCGGCGGCGATCCCGGCTGCTGCGGGACCATGGAGCCCGAGCCGGAGTGTCTTGGTGAAGAGTGCACGGACGAGTTCTGCATTGCCTGCGGCGACGGCAAGTGCGACCCGCACGAGAGCTGCCACAACTGCATCGATGACTGCACTGCGCCCTGCACGGCCGAGGACTCGATCATCCTGTCGTGCAGCCCCATCGAAACCCACCACTGCACCTGCGTGGCCGACGCCTGCGTGCCGGAATGCAGGCCCGGAGGCGACTCCGGGTCCGGCTGGT
>JBDRLK010000523.1:0-4035 GCA_043813155.1 Pseudomonadota bacterium
CGCGGCCCAGCGCCTTGACTTTATCGGCGTCCCTGTAGGTATCACCGCTCGCGAGCTGACGCTCCAGCTCTTTCTGCTGCTTCTCGAGCTCCTCGATCTCGTTTTCCAGTGAAATCATCTCGTCCTGCATGGGCTTGAGGCTGCGGTACAGCTCCTGGCGCTGCTCCGCTTCCGTCCTCTTGCGCTTTTTATCCTTCTTCTTTGTGCCTCCCTGCGAGGGCTTGCCTTTTTGTTTAACCTCTGTTGTCTTCTTTTCACCGGCCCCGCGCGCCTTTTCCCATTTCGGCCCGTGCCCGCCTTCCGGCTGCGCGCCGGATTTTTTCCACTCGTAGTAGTCGTAATCGCCCGCAAAGTCGCTCAGCAGCCCGCCGCTGATTTCAATGACGCGCGTGGCCAGGGCGTTGATAAAAACCCTGTCGTGCGACACGAAAACGAGCGTGCCCTCGTATTTGCGAAGCGCGCCCTCCAGGATTTCCCTCGACTCTATGTCGAGGTGATTGGTCGGCTCGTCCATGAGGATCAGCCCGGCCGGCCTGAGCATCATCTTGGCCAGCGCGAGCCTGCTCTTCTCGCCGCCGCTCAGGACGCCGACTTTCTTTTTCACGTCTTCGTCCGTTGAAAAAAGGAACGCGCCGAGCACGTCCCGGATGGTCTGGATGGTCTCGCCCTGCGCAATGCTCGTCATTTCCTCGATCACGGTCAGGCTCCCGCTCAGCGCGTCGAGCTGGTGCTGGGCGTAATAATGGATCGAGACATTGGCGCCGCGGCTGACCCGGCCGGAGGTTGGCTCGATCTCGCCGGCCATGAGTTTCAGCAGCGTTGTCTTGCCGCTGCCGTTAGGCCCCACGAGCGCGGATTTTTCGCCGCGAAGGATCGACAGGTTCAGACCCGAAAAAACGGGCTTCGCGTCGTAGCTCTTTCCGAGCCCCTGCAGCGCGATGGCGGGCGTGCCGGTCCTTTCGGGCTGCGGAAAGCGGATGTTGACGAACTTGCGCCCCTTGGGCGGCTCGATGATGTCCATGCGCTCGAGCATCTTGATGCGCCCCTGCACGACCCTGGCCCGGTCCTTGCGGACCTTGTTGCGGGCGATGAAGTCCTTGATCTCCTTGATTTTTGCCTGCTGCTGGTTGTGCTGCTTCCAGCGGTGATCGATCTCCATCTCCCTGACTTCCTTGTACGTGTCGTAATCGCCCCGCAGCAGCCGGACCCTGCCGTCGTCGATGGCGGCGATGCTGGTCACGGTTTTGTCGAGGAAACGCCTGTCATGGGACACGACGACGAGGCTCCCGCCGAAACCTTCGAGGTAGCGCTCGAGCCACTTCATGGAGTCGATGTCCAGGTGGTTCGTGGGCTCGTCGAGAAGGAGCGCGTCGGGCTCCTCGAGCAGGAGGCGCGCGAGCTCGAGCCGCATCCTCCAGCCCCCGCTCAGCGCGTTCACCTCCTTGTCCTGGTCCTCGGGGCTGAAGCCGAGGCCGGCCAGGATTTTTCGCGCTTCATGCCTGATGTTGTACCCGCCTTCCATGTGAAAGCGCTCTTCCAGGCCGGCGATTTGCTCGATGAGCCGGCCCGATGCCTCGCCGCCGCCCTCATGCGCGCCGTCCTCTTCCGTCGACTTTTCCAACCGGCTCATGAGCTCCTTTTTTTCCTGCTCCATGTCCGCCAGGCCGCGGACGTTGGAAAGGAGGTAGTCCATGGCGCTGCCGCGTTCCTCCCTGGTGATTTCCTGGTGGAGGAATCCCAGGCGCGTCCCCTTATCGATGCGCGCGCTGCCCCTGTCCGGCTCTGTTTCACAGGCGATGATGCGAAGAAGCGTGCTCTTGCCGCTGCCGTTGGCGCCCACGATGCCGACACGGTCGCCATGCATGATGTGGAGGCTCGCCCCGTCGATGATGGGCTCGGGCCCGAAAAACTTCGATATGTTGTTCAATATGAACATACCCGGTCTCCGTCGGCTTATTCCCTCGGCCCCACGCCTCCTTCGACGGCCTGCAGCCCCCACGGGGGCGAGGCGTTGACGAGCACGTCGGGCCGGCAGGTGATCGTCACGTCGGTGAACACGGTACCCATGTTCATCCCGTATTCCGTCTTCGATCCGCCTAAGATATACATTGAAAAGGACGGCACATCAACCCGGAAACAGAGGAAGGGTGTGATTGGATATTGCCGGGCAGCACGCTCCAGTCGCACGCCGCCAACCGCATTTCCTTGATTTTTCAGCAAGAATGGATTATTTTTATTGATTATTGTCAAAGAAAGGAGATGGACATGAAAGGATTTTTTCAAAACTGGATTTTTGCTCTTCTCATGGGCCTGTGCCTGGCGGCCTGGTCCTGCGGGGACAGCGCGAGCGATGAGGATGCCGATGCGGCCTCGGACCCCGTGGCTGAAGGGGACACCACGGACATGACGCCGGACCCGGAGCCGGATCCCGTGGACGACCCCACGCCCGATCCGACCCCGGACACTGAGCCCGACCCAACGCCGGACCCCGTGCCTGATTCGACCGAGACCTATACGGTGAGCGGCACGGTAGGGCGCACGGTCGCGACCTGCCCGCCGGCCACGGACGGCTTTGGGACGATCTGCCTGTCCCTTCGCACCACCTGCGACGACCCGGGCACCGAGGTGGCCGGCGCGGAAGTAGCGGACGCGGACATGTCCTACCCCACGAACACGACGCCTTTCAACATCCTGAACGTGCCGAACGGGGTCCTGAAGCTGTTCGGTTTCATGGATGATGACAATGGCGGATGCGCGGAAGGGATCGAGTCGGGCGACTTCCACATCGGCGCGGCCGGCTGCATGGACGTGACGGTCGACGGCGCCGACGTGACCGGCCTGAGCGTGGTCTTCAACGGGAAGGAGCCGTAGGCAGCCATTAACCGGATCTGAGCTCTTCAAGCGTATCGTCTTTGTCTTTCCAGAGCCGGTTCACCCATTGCTGGAAATCCTTCCTGAAGCGATCGTCATCACTATAGTTTCCTTTAATTTCTTCGGTAATGTCAATGTGGTTGATTCTGACTTTGACACGCGACACACGGCCGCACAGAAAATCCCAGAAACCCTTTGCTTCGGGTTCGTATGAAATTGCAACATCGAGTATTGAGGAAAGCCGGTCTCCCATGGCCGATAGAACAAACGCAATTCCGCCGGCCCTGGGTTTCAGCAAGTGCCTGAAGGGCGAGCGCTGCTTTTTGTGCTTTTCCGGCCGAAAGCGTGTGCCTTCCGGGAAATTCATAACCGCAACCGGCACATCCTTGAATCGTTCGCATGACTTTCTCGTGGTTTCTATGTCTTTGCCTTTGAGGTGCGGATTTTTCCTGATAAATTCCCTTGAGTAGCGCTTCATGTAGGGATAATCCAGGGCATACCAGACAAAGTTGAAGACCGGGATCCAGACAAGCTCTTTTTTGAGAAAAAACCGGAAGTACGGGATACGGTTATTGAGCACGAACTGAAGCACAAAAATGTCCGCCCAGCTCTGATGGTTGGAAAGGACAAGATACCAGTCTTTCATGCTCAGATTTTCATCGCCTTCAATATCCCATTTTACGTCATTGGTCAGCACCAGGATCATTTTATTGCACGACGCCCACCGGGTACAGATAAAATTGAGCACGGTATCTGTCGGCCTGCGGACGGCTTTGAACGGCAGTGTGAGCTTTATGATTGCAAAAGGCAGCAGAAAGACGAGCCAGAAAACAATATTGATGAGCCCCAAGGTGAATGCAAGAACGGCACGCAGCGTGCCTGGTAGAAAACTCAGCATTTGTTATTCCAGGATCATGGCGCAGGAACACCCTTTATCTTCTCCGTTGGAGCGAAAAATTATATAAACGCATTTTAGGCTGGTTGTAAATGTTGTTCTTTGAAAAAAAAGATGGTTTAATAAAGACTAAGTACAGCGCCCCGCAAGTTAGGGACCAGCCTTGTAGCGAGGCCGCGGATGTGGAGCCGGATCGCGAGCGCGCCCGCAGCGCCCGATGGAGGCGTAGCAGGGCTACATCGACGAGGGCGCGAGGACGAAAGCCGCGA
>JBDRLK010000524.1:0-11262 GCA_043813155.1 Pseudomonadota bacterium
GCATCGACAATGACTGCGACACGCTGATCGACTACAGGGAGGACCCCGACTGCAGGGACTGGTGGGACGACACGGAGGTCGATTTCTTCGACCCGCGCGACCCCAGGTGCAGCGACGGCTGCGACAATGACGGGGACACGCTCGTCGATTTCCCGTTCGACCCCAACTGCACGGACGCGAACGACGACACGGAGCGCGGCCTCATTACGGAATGTTCGGACGGCGCGGACAATGACGGCGACACCCTGATCGACGGCGGCGACCCGGGCTGCACATCAGCGGAGGACAACTTTGAAGGGGACCGCAGGACCCAGTGCAGCGACGGGTTCGACAACGACTGGGACGGCCTGATCGACCATTCCGACGATCCGCAGTGCTTCAGCCCGTCGGACCCGTCGGAGGACAGGTAAATTTTCACCACCGCCGCCGCCTCCTCCACAGGCTGTCAGCTTTCAGCTGTCGGCTATCAGCTTACCGCCTCCTTCTCCGGCTTGCTTTTCCGGGTGTGACGGCGGTATTCGCTAGCGTTCTATTTGCAGGAATTTCCGCTCCAGGGCCCAGTGCAGGGACGCGAGCATGCTCGCCACGTCCTCTTTGCCCTTCGGGACGCGCTCTCCCGGCAGAACGTGGATCACCCTGTTGCGCCCCTCTTTTTTTGCCGTGTAAAGCCCAAGGTCGGCAACGCTGATGACCTGCTCCAGGTCCAGGTCGGCGCCCGGATCGGGCAGGAAGGGGTAGGAGCAGAACCCGACCGAGCAGGTCACGCGAACGGCCTTGCCGGCCGGAATCTCGAACCGCCTTGCCTCGACCTGCTCTCTCACGCGATCGGCGAATGTTCGCAGGTAGGGGTAAAGGGTTCGCGGCAGCACGACCAGGAACTCCTCTCCGCCCCACCGAACGATGATGTCCTCCGCCCTCTTGCACTCCATCAGCACGCCTGCGAACTGCTTCAGGACCCGGTCCCCGGCATCGTGGCCGTAGGTGTCGTTGATATTCTTGAAATGATCGATGTCGATCATGAACACGCCCATTACGCTGCGGCCCTGCTCCCCCCGCCTGTCCTTTCCTTCCTCGATCCCCTCCGACCTCTGCCTGTCGATGTTCTTCATGAAACCGGGGGCGACCTCGAACAGGAACCTGCGGTTGCGCAGCCTCGTGAGCGGGTCCATGAGCGACATCTCCTTGAGCTCCTCGGCCATTTCGCGCAGCTCGGCCGTGCGCTTCTCCACGGCAATGGTCAGCTCCCTCTCGCGCGCCCTGAGGCGCCTGATCCGCAGGAGAGGAAGGCTCAGGATCAGTCCCGCGACGAAAAAAATGCAAAGGATGATGAAGGCCGGGGCCTCGTAAAAATAGGGTTTCAGGACGAAGGCGAACGAGGCGCCCTCTTCATTCCAGGCACCGTCGCTGTTGCACGCCGTCACCCTGAACTCGTACTCGCCGGGCGGCAGGTGATGGTAATAGGCGCTGCGATTCGCGCCGGCAGCGCTCCACTGCGCATCCATCCCGCCAAGCATGTGCCTGAACATGACCTGCTCCGGGCCGAGAAACGCGGGGGCCGTGTACTGGAACTCGAACTTCCTCGTTCCGGGCGGGAACACCTGTTTTTCCCACGCGTTGTACGCTTTGTCGGCGACGATCACCTTTTCGATCAGCACGGGCGGGGGGACGGGGTTCGCCTCCATGGCCGAGGGGTCGATGGTGACAACGCCGCTGACCGTGGGGAACCACAGCCGCCCGTCGCTCGTTTTCCAACCCGCGGGCTGGGCGCCGCCGTTGCACTCGGCCCTGGGCATGCCGTGGGCCCGGCCGTAGGAGACCGAGACAAACGACCGGATCTCCCCGCGCGCGACACGGGCAAGGTCCAGCTTACTCGCGCGGAAGATTCCCTTGTTGCAGCTCATCCACAGGTTGCCCTCCCCGTCCTCCAGGATGCGGTAGATGTTGTCGTCGAACAGGCCGTGGGCGGTCGTGAAGGCGAAGGCGCTCCCGCCGCCGTAGCGAATGAGGCCGCCGACCGTTGCCATCCACAACGTTCCGTCCGGCTCTTCGTACATATCGTGCACGATTTTCTGCGTCGGCGTCAGGCTGATTCCCAAGTCAAAGGCTGAAAAGGCGGCCCCGTTAAAGGTCGCGACGCCTCCCCCTTCCGTGCCCGCCCACAGCGTGCCCTGACCGTCGATGTGCAGCGCGCGCACGTTGTAATGGGGAAGCCCCTCGCTTTCCGTGAACGTGGTGATCGTGCCCCCCTCGATGCGGCTCAGCCCGCCGTTGGTCCCGGCCCACACGGCCCCGTCTTTATCCTCCACGAGGGTATAGACGATGTCGTCCGCAAGGCCATGGGCGGCGGTGATGGCGGTCAGGCCGTCCTCCTCTCTGATCTTTATGCCGCCTCCATGGGTGCCGGTCCACAGGACGCCCTCCCGGTCCTCCATGATCGACAGGACCGCCTCGCCCGAGAAAGCTTCCCTTCCGGGGAAGTCGACAGCCTTGCCTCCCTGCAGAAGCTCGAGCCCCTTTTCCGTGCCGACCCACAGCCTGCCCCTGCTGTCCTGGTAAACCGACCATGTATCAGCGCTGGCCAGCCCCTCCCTTGTCCCGAAACTCGTGAACACGGCGTCGCGCAGCCGATTGAGCCCCCCGTTTGTCGCGATCCAGAGGCTGCCCTCGCGGTCTTCCAGCAGCTGCTCCACGCGATCATGGGAAAGGCCCTCGGCCGAGGAAAACCGCTCAAAGGTCCCGTCCCTCGCCCTGACAAGGCCCGCGTACCACGTGCCGATCCACAGGCTGCCGTCACTGTCCTCGAAAACCGCTTCGACCGTTTCCAGGGCCAGGCCCGGGATCCCGTGGGCGCCGACCTTGCCGCCGCTGTATTGATTGAGGCCTCCCCCCTCCGTCCCTATCCAGACAACACCGGTGCGATCCTCGTAAAGCTCGAGCACGGTGTTGCTCGCCAGGCCGTCGGCCGTGGTCAGCCCGGTGAAGCGCCCCTGCTCGAAGCGGAAAATCCCTTTGCCCCGCGTGGCAACCCACACCGTCCCCCCGCGGTCCTGCAGCATATCATTGATCAATGCTCCGGACGGGCCGCCCACGGACGGGGCATTGGAAATCCTTCCGGCTTTCATCAGGCTCAGGCCGGCGTCCGTGCCGATCCACAGCTCCCCCTCGCCCGTTTCCAGCAGCGACAGGACCCTGTCGGACGCAAGGCCCTCGATCCTGCCAAAGGCCTTGAAAGAACCCTTGTTGTAGCGGATCAGCCCCCCGCCCGACGTGCCGATCCAGAGCGTTCCGTCCTTCCCCTCGGCCAGCGCCTCGATATTGTTGACCGTGAAAGCCTTGGTGTTTGTCTTGTCGAACACCACGAACTTCACGCCGTCGAACCGCACCAGGCCTTCCTGGGTGCCTAACCAGAGATAACCGTCGGCCGTCTGGACCATGGTCTGGATCGAGTCCTGCGGCAGGCCGTCCTCGGTCAGCCAGGCGTCGTGCACATACTGGGTGACGGCCTTGCGGGGATCAAGGGCATGCGCCGGCCCTGCCGCGAAAAGGGCTGCGCAAATCAGGGCGAGCGCCACGGACCCGCCGACCTGCCTGAAATATGGATGCCTCGGAAAGCGCACGGTAGGCACTAATAACATCACTTTTCAGGGCTGGAATCAAGGGGTGGAAAACTTCATTTGCAAGCCGCCTTGAAACCTGCGGCGCTGTTCTGATATATTTTCCATGGAACCCGGGGATGCCCCGGAACGAGATTGCCGCGGGCACCTTCAATCATGGAAAGCGAAACAAACAGCAGCGGCGACCTTCACGATTTTTACCGGCATCTGGGGAAGATAGTTATTGCCGGCAGGGAGGACGGCGGGCCGCATGAGGGCGGGAAGGACTGGGTCCCCCTGCTCGCGCAGGCCGGCTGCGCTGAGCTTGGGGCTCTCTATGAGGAATTCCTTTCAACGTCCGGCGACGACAACCTTTACAGGGAAAGCCTTCTGAAGCTGATCAGCGCCACGGGACACAGGCTTCGCGAGTCCGTCAGGCCCGCATCGGAGGAAAATGAAATCGCCTTCGGCAGCGATGAGCTTCCCTGCGCCATGCCGCCCGAAACACCCGGGACGGTGCTTCGCAGCACGGACGACCTGTCCTACCTTATTCATGCTCTCGGCGCGGGCTCGCTCAAGCAGAAGCGCACAGCCGCTGAAGCGCTCGGTAACCTGCTGCTGCGCAGGAAGGACCCGGCAAACAGGAACCTGCGCGAGGAGGCTGCGGCGATTCTGAACGACAACCGGGACCCTGAAGTGGCATTCGAGGTCATCCACGCCCTGACCTTTACCCCCGGCCCGGAAAGAAAGAGGGCCAAGGCCAGCCTGATAAGAACACAGAAGTTCATGGCAACACTCCACAGGAAAATACTCAGTTTCTGGGACGGCACGCTCGACTACGAGCCTCTGACATCAGCCAGGTCCGAGGATATTGTCACGCTCGGCATCTGGATGAGACTCGCCTCCGATTACGTCGTGGGTCACGTGGGCGAGATCCTGGTCGACCTCCTGGCAAAGGACGAGGAGCAGAAACTCGCTGCCCTGACCGCAGCCCTGATCTACTCGGCCGACAGGCGCCTCATGCCGGTTTTTGTGCGCATTCTCCAGGACGGCACGCTTCCTTCGAGGATCGAGGCCATCAAGGCCATTGCCCACATCAACGACCCGAGGGCCTTCGGAGCGCTTGAAAAGGCATTCCGGCACAGCGCGGACAGGCTGGAAAAAATAATCCTGGCCCGCGCCCTTGCGCGCATGGGAAGCGAGGAGCATTTCAATTCCCTGAAAGGAGCCCTGGCCTCGGAGAAGAGGCCGGAAATCCTCGACGAGGTCCTCAAAGCCGTCGGTGAAATGGGCGAAGTCAGCGATGAGGCCAGGGACATCGTCAAAAAGCATCTCGAATCCGACAACCCTTCCGTGCTGAGGGCCGCCATCAGGGCAATGTCCGGTGTCGGTGCGGAAAGCGACATCGTGATACTGGAAAACATCGCCCGCGAAAAACCGAAGATGAGGGCAATGATAACGGCCGCCAAACAGACCCTGTACTCCAACATTATCCTCAGGGGAAGCGAGATTGCCGACCGGAGCCGGAAGCTCCAGCCGATTGCGGAAGATAAGGCCGACAAACCCGGCATCAGGGCCAGGTTCATGTCCGGCCTTTATTATCTTTTCGCGCTCATCTGCCTGGTCGTCGGGAAAAGAGAGAAAAGCCTGATCCATGTCGAGCGCTCGTTGACATTCAATCCGCTTTCCTGCACCGGCCATTTTCTGAAAGCCCGCATCTACTTTTCCATGGACAACCTTGAGATGTCCATCGAAACGTACCGCCACGCGGTCACGCTCGACGCTGCCTATACATGGAAGAAACCTGACGATGCCGACAAGCTGATCAGGGCCTACCTGGAAAGAAGCCAGGAAATCGAGTCGGAAGCCGAGGAACCGCAGGAAGCGCTCCTGATCATCGAGGAGCTCAATGACATAGATTTGAGAAAAGCCGATCCCAATCTCAAGATAGAAATAAGAAGACGCCTGGATTACCTGAAACTCTCGAGAATCAGGGCAAGCATGGCCATGGAAGAAGAGGAATGACATCGAGCGGTAAAAATCGCGGCGGCGAGGTCGAGTCCGCCGTTTTCAGGGTGGAAAGCAAAGGAAATATCTTCTGGGTCGTGCAGGAGCGAACCGGGAAGCCGGCCTCCCGGTTCGTCTGCACGTGCCCGCAGAAGTACGGCTGCGAGCATGTCGGCCTCGTCATGGAGCACATGGACAGGTTGGTAAAACAGGCGGGAAGCGCCGAAACCGCGGAACCCTCCCGGGACTCCTTTCCTTCACTGGCCCCGGGACCACCGGTTGATCCCACCGTAAAAAAAAAGTTTGACAGGGCGATAGGGGACAACCCCGAAGAGCTCGAGCCCATAGTCGAAAAGCTGAAAGCATTCGTTTCCCTCGTAGCCGGCGTGAAGATCAGTCAAAACCGCAAGGAGCTCGCAGGCCCCATCGATGACGTCATTCAAAGCCTCGAGGGCATTTTTGCCACGGATATGCTCAAATCGGTTGCAGGGCTGCGGCGCTCGGTGCTGGCTGAAAAACCCGACCCCATCGCCATCTGCATAGGCATCGAAAGGGTCCTCGGCGTGATCGGGATCCTCGAAAGACGCCTCAACAATGAAATCGTCAATGAAAAGCTGCAAAAAACCTACCTCGACAGGGACTGGGAGATCGAGGAGACAAAGCAGAAGGAAGATGTCTACCTTATCGAAATCGCCAGGAACAGCGTGCTCACTCCTTTTGAAACGAGAAGAAGCGAGTCCTATTACATGAACACTGAATCGGGGCACCTCTATATCGAGGAAAAGTACATCAGGCCCGGTGGAGGCAACCCGTCCGTAGGCCCTTTCCCAAGGCTGATGCACGTCAACCTCATGACCGTGGAGCCGAGATTGCAGCCTCCCTGTGTAAACCTGATGCAGTACTCGGTCCTCCCGCCTCCAAGTGAAGGCGAGCTTCTCAAAATCAAGAAACTGGCCGGCCTCACGGTCGACGAAGCCCTCAGGCTTTACATGAAAGTTGTAAGAATCGCCGGCACTCCCTACCCCGTGTTTTTCACGTTTGCCCCCCTCAAGACCCGGATTCGAGGCGGCAGGCTCATCATGTGGGACAGCGAGGGAGCCATGCTCGGCCTGGCCTACTGCAGCGCTCCCTACGGATGTATGGCGGCCCGGGAAATCTGCGAGTCGAACCAGCTTCACGCCATCTGCGGAATGCTGGTTCGCGAGGGCAGATACCTTGCCGTCAATCCGTTTTCCCTTCTGATTGAAGATTCGAGCGGCCTCAAGATGATCAGGATAAAATAGCCCTCCCCCTTTCCCTTCATGGTGGAGGCGGTGGCGGCAAAGCTGAAGGCTGTTGGCTGATAGGAGGCTGTTGCGGAGGTTGTGGGCTGATCGCTGATATCTGTAACAGTCGCTTTCAGCGACTCTCACAGATATCCCAGCTTCTCCAACCTCTCCTTGACGAGCCTCTCCTCCTCTTCGTCGTACTCCCTGGAAGGCTCATCGAGAAGACCGATGGATTTCAGGGCTTCCAGCAGCTTTTTGCTGACTTGCTCCCGGCTGTCGTCACCGGCTACTTCCACTTCCGGATAATAGGGAGGCTCGAGGTTTTCAGCATCCCCGGCAACCAGCACCTCGATCATTGCCCCGCTCGCCTTCCGGACCGCGTCTCTTACATCACGTCTTGATGAATGGGACAGCACGATGCCGGCCCCGCCGCCGCGGGCCAGCAGCCCGCATACCCAGCCTGCCCTCTCGGCGGCAAGCTTTCGGGCGTCCTCGTCCTGCTTCACGTCGCCGCAGAGGTGCTCGCGCACCTCTTCCTCCGACAGGATGATTGAAAAAGGGAAATGCTCGCTTATCGCGGTTTTAACCGTCAGTCCGCTCTCTCCCAGCCTGTCACGGTTTCCTAAAACCCATACGATGATTCCCGGTTTCATAATACAAACCTCCCGCTAAATCTTTAAAATAATACTCCGGGTTGCCCTTGAAGCGCTTGGCATTGCGAGGCTTCAGCCCTCCCGAAGAGGCGGCTGTCAGGAAGAAGGAATGATAGAAACGTACTTATAGTTCTTGCCGGCCTTTCCCGTGAACCGGTACTGGACCACGCCGTCTTTCAGGGCAAAAATCGTGAAATCTCTTCCCATACCCACATTGCGGCCCGGACGAATAACGGTTCCGAGCTGCCTGATGATAATATTCCCCGCCTTGACGAGTTCTCCGCCATACTTCTTCACGCCTCTTCTCTGTCCCTTGGAATCCCTCCCGTTTTTTGCTCCTCCCCCTGTCTTTTTATGAGCCATGGTAGGCCTCCCTTCGCACCATTATCGAGGTATCAGCTCTTTTTTTTCGGAGCGCTCTTCGGTGCTGTCTTCGGCTTTGTGTTGTTCGTGGTTTTCGTGGTTGAAGCCTTCGGAGCCGGCTTGGGCGCGGGCTTTGGCTCAACCTTGGGCGCAGCCTTGGGCTCAACCTTGGGCGCAGCCTTGGGCTCAACCTTGGGCGCAGCCTTGGGCTCAACCTTGGGCGCAGCCTTGGGTGCGAGCCTGGGCTCAACCTTGGGTGCGGGCTTTGGCTCAACCTTGGGCGCAGCCTTGGGTGCGAGCCTGGGCTCAACCTTGGGCGCTGCTTTCTTAAAACCCTTCTCGATGCCGGTAATCTCCACAACCGTGAGGTGCTGCCTGTGTCCTCTCTTTGACCTGTACTTCTTCCTTCTTTTCATCTTGAATACGATGAGCTTATCGCCCTTCGTATGCTCGAGCACTTTCCCCTTTACTGCGACACCCTCGATGTACGGCGTGCCCACGGCAGACTCCTCCTTGTCTCCCGAGAGGAACAGGACTTTTTCGAAAACGTATGATGCGCCCTGGTCGGCATCGAGCTTTTCGATGTGAATTTTATCCCCCATCATGACCCTGTATTGTTTTCCGCCGGTTTCTATGATGGCATACATTTTATCACCTCTGAAAAGGCCTGGAATCAGAACAGGCCTTTATATAACAGGATATTTAAAATATCAAGTCAAAAAGCTGTAAAAAAGACTGCCGGTTCAATTGGGGGTAAAAAGCCGCTTATTCTCTTCTAAAAATGTAATAAATATTGACCCGCAATTCCATACGCTATACGCTCCATTCTATACGCGATTTAGAAAAGCACTGCACATCATATGCTCGGCATTACCACAGCACTCATCGCTCTTCTCGCCGCAGCGGTCCTGGTCCTGCTGCTCTACCTGCTCAAGGAGCGTTTCAGGACCATGGTAATCTCGTACCTTCCACTGTGGGAGCTGACCCTGAAGAAGACCCCGGCCACGACGCTTCTGAGGAATTTCAGGAGAATCTTTTCATACCTCCTTCAGGTCCTCATCATACTCCTGCTGATCTTTTCGATTACCGAGATGGGGTACGGGAAAAACAGGCAGGGAAGAAGGATCGCCGTGCTCATTGATACGTCAACCAGCATGGCCTCCACCGACCTCGAGCCCTCCAGGTTCGCGCGGGCCGTCGAATTCACGAAAAAAATAGGCGACTCGATGCAGAAAAACGACAGGGCGCTCGTTATCCAGATGTCGCAGTCCCCCAAAGTCGTGCGGTCCTGGACAGACTCGCCGGAGGCGGTTACGAGAGCCGTCGACGAGCTGAAACTGTCCTATGGCGGCAATGATTTCGTGTCTTCGTTGAAGCTCAGCGCGGCGGCTCTCGAGGGAACGGATGCCTCGGAAAAAGAAATCTGGGTCCTCAGCGACGGCGCTTATGACCCTTCCGAGGAGAAAAAACAACTGCTGAAGGACACGATAATTGAAATCAGGAAAAAGGGAATAAAAATCCTTCACCACAAGCCCGGCAAGGACAGTACAAACCTGGCCATTTCCAGGTTCTCCGTTCGCCAGAACCTGAGAGAAAAACTCAAGTTGTCGGCCAACATAGTCATCGATACGTTCGATCAGGAAAAAACCGATGGAAAGGGGACGCAGGGAAAACAGTCAAGCTGTGAGAGCATAAGCCTCCAGATATTGTCGGGCGGGGACACGGTAGTGAACCGGACCATTGAAAAAGACCAGTTCGGAAGGCTAATCTCCATTGACATACCTGCGCCCGCGAACAGGGTGCTGGAGGCAAGGATCGCGCCCGGCGGGAAAAAGTGCCCCCGGGACTTTCTCAGCGTGGACGACTCGGCGAAAATAATGCTTCCCAGGCAGCTCATGCTGAAAATTCTCGCCATCACGAACGAAAACACCTATCTCATGGCCGCCCTTCTCCTCTCGCCCCTCTGGAACGTCGAGATCATCGGAGAAGGAGAGCAGCCCTCCTCCGACACCTATGACGTCGTTGTAGCGGACGGCGGGCAGGTGCCCGCACATGTAAAGAGGAAGGGGACCCTGTACATCAAGCCGCAGTTCGACGGTTTCCCGCTTCAGGCAAAGGGAGTGGTCGAGGCTCCCGTGTTCGAAGACGTCGAGTACAGTCACCCGGCCCTGAGATGGACGAACCTGTACAACGTCAATATTGCCCAGGCCTTCCACTACGAGCCCAGGAAAGGCGACAGTGTGCTTGCCTCCTCGCATGAGGCTCCCCTGGTCATCGAGATGAAAGAGGAAGGCCGCAGCGACCTGGTCATGGCATTCTCGATTTCCGATACGGACATGCCGCTCAGAACAACGTGGCCGCTGTTTTTCATCAATACCCTGTACTATCTCTCAGGCACCACAATGCAGGTCTCGTCCGCTTCGAATTCACCCCAGGAATCGAATATCACCTCCAGGTGGCTGCCAAAAGCGCAGCGCATCGAGAAAGCACCGCAGGCCGTTCATGTCTTCCCCCTCTGGATAATTTTAATCATTGCGGCCCTGCTGCTGAACATGGTCGAGTGGCTCTCGTTTCACCGCCGCTGGACAGTATAATACGGGGGTCGGACCTTGAATTTTGAATTTATGCTCCTGTCGGGACAGGACGAACTCCCCGCAGCAAATTCATAATTCACGGTCCGACCCCTTCCCTGTTACGGGGGTCTTCGAAATAAATCTTTTTGGCGTTGTATGTTGTATCCGAAAATCAAGTTTGATAATATTGCGTATGGTAGCTTAGTAATTTTTTCCCCGTTGGGCAGGGGCGGCTTCAGTCGCCCGATAAAATCCAGGGTACGGGAAGCTGAAGCTTCCCCTGCCCTCCCTTGTTGAAGATGGAATAATTATGAAAAAGCCAACCCTATTAAAATCGGTGTTTATTGTCTCGTTCTTTCTCCTGAGCTCCGGCCTCTGCCTTGCCCAGACCGAGGAGGAGAAAACAGAGGCCAAGAAGATGTTCAAGGAAGGCGTCAGTTTCTTTGAAAGCGGAAAGCACGCCCAGGCACTCGAGGCGTTCCAGCAATCCTACAAGTTCAGGCCGCTCTGGGCCATCCGGTTCAATCTCGGTCTCTGCTACAAGGAGCTCGGGATGTACACGAGAGCCAAGCACGAGTTCTATCTTTTCCTCGAGGAAGGGGGCAGCGAGGTCAAGAGCAGCATGAAAAAGCAGGTTGAACAGGAGCTCGCTCAGCTTGCCGGGACCATCGCGTTCATGGAAATAGCGCTCGACGTCGAGGACGCGCATATTTCGATGGACGGCAAGAGCATAGGAAAATCACCCCTCGAAAGAAAAGTGGAAATCGACCCGGGCTCGCACATTCTTTCCGTCAGTAAAAAAGGC
>JBDRLK010000525.1:0-6552 GCA_043813155.1 Pseudomonadota bacterium
TGCGTGGACGTGGACGATGATGGCTACGGCGTGGGCGCCGCATGCACGGACACGGACTGCGACGACGACTGCCTCGACTTCGACGGCGACGGCTACGGCGAGGGCGACGGCTGCGACGGGACGGACTGTGACGAGGACAGCGTGCTGTGCACCACGGACTGCACGGACACGGACGGCGACACGGTTTCCGACTGCAAGGACGACTGCATTGACGTGGACGATGACGGCTACGGTGTGGGCGGCGACTGCACGGACACCGATTGCGACGACGACGCGCCCGGGTGCACAACGGATTGCGAGACCGACATCGACGACGACACGATTCCCGACTGCAAGGACACGTGCGTGGACGTGGACGATGATGGCTACGGCGTGGGCGCCGCATGCACGGACACGGACTGCGACGACGACGCGCCCGGGTGCACGACGGACTGCGAGACGGACATCGATGACGACGCGATTCCCGACTGCAAAGACAACTGCGTGGACCCGGACGGCGATGGCTACGGCGTGGGCGCCGCCTGCACTGGCACCGACTGCGACGAGGACAGCACGGACTGCAACGTGGACTGCTCGGACACGGACGACGACACGATTTTCGACTGCAAGGACGACTGCATCGACGTGGACGATGACGGGTACGGCGTGGGCGACGGCTGCACCGGGCCGGACTGCAACGACGATGACGGGGACATGTTCCCCGGCAACCCGGAAGTGTGCGACAAGAAGGACAATGACTGCGACGATACGGCTGATGACGGGATCGACTGCAACTTCATCGTTATCGACGACACGGAGGTGCCGTTCAACCCCATCGACGGCACGGAATGCACGGCCGCGTTCTACCAGTACGGAAGCCCGGACAATGCCAGCGCGAACCCGGTCCCCGACATCACGCTGGAAGACGAGGTGGTCATGCTGCTTCATGACAGCGACTGTGACGGGCTCTCGTTCCACGTCATCATGGATATCGCGCCGGACGACGACGGAGGCACCCTGGGCGGAACGTTCACGCTCACTCCCAGGACGGCCTATGACGGCGCGGCCTTTATTTCCGACGACCCCGGGGAGTGCGCCTATAACGGCGGGACCGGCGTGGTGACGTGCTCATGGGCCTGGGCGTCATGCTGCACGGACGGCCTCGGGATGGGCGTGTTCACGGGGGATTTCTGCATCGACATGGCCTTTTCCAGCGTTGCGGGCGTGAACAACCTGCAAATCTATGACGCGGGCAGCGGCACCTACAGCCCCTATCCCCTGGACCAGCCGCTGCGCATCTGCCACACCGAAGTCCCGGCCGTTCCTTAAATTTAAAAATCAAAGAGAAGCCATCTTATAAATACCCCGGGCAGGGGAGCCTTCAGGCTCCAGTGCACTATAGGCACGCCAGGCTTGTCCCGAGCCAGGGCGAGGGAGCCGCGCTTGCGTGCAGCTGCACGGGCGACCGAAGTCGCCGCTGCCCGTGTTTGGGAGGCATAAGGTATGTATAAGATGGCTTCCAGGCTCCTAACAGCCGGCCGCGCAGTCATACCAGGAGCCGGAAAAGTTGCACCACTGCCAGCAGCAGGCGCTTCCGCACCCGGTGCAGTACCGCCACACGTAGCCGCAGTCCGTGTCGGGCCGGTTGTCCCCGTTGTTGTCGACCATGCTGCAGCACAGGTCGCCGTCGCTGTCCCGTATCCACCTGCAGTCCGAGCCGCAGAATTTCTGGCCGCACTGGGGGCAGGGCGAGACCGTGTTGGCTTCGCATTCCCCTTCGCCGGAGCAGCTGCTCCACGAGCCCCAGTTGCAACTGTCCGAGCACGTGCGGCTGCGCGACCCGCAGTAGCCGCAATCGGCGGTTTCCGTGCGCCCCCGTTCGCATTCGCCTTCACCGCTGCAGGAGCTCCAGGAACCCCAGCTGCAGGTGTCCGAACATGTTCGGCTGCGCGTGCCGCAGTCACCGCAATCGCCGGTTTCGGTCAACCCTCTTTCGCATTCGCCTTCCCCCGAGCAGGGGGTCCATGCGCTCCAGGCGCAGCTTCCGGAGCAGGACCTGCTCCGGGTGCCGCAGCTGCCGCAATCGCTGTCTTCCGTGCCGCCGGTCTCGCATTCACCCTGGTCGAGGCAACCCCCCCATATCGCTTCGGGGGTGCAGGTCTGCGTGCCGCAGCGATCGCATGACCTGGTGTCGCCGGGAGCGCATTCCCCCTCTTCCACGCAGATCCACTCCCCCCAGAAGCAGGAGTCGTTGCACTCCCTCTGGTTGATCCCGCCGTCCCCGCAGGCGTCACCGGTTTCCGAGTCCCCCCCGCAGCACTCGTAACCGTTGTCGCACACGCCGTCACAGTCATCGTCATCGCCGTTGCATTGCTCGAACGGGGGCGTGCAGTCCGCAGCGCCCGGCGGCTCGCAGCCGGGCCCGCATGTTCCGGTCCCCCTGGAGCCGCACTCGGTGGTGCAGCCGACCTCTTCCCCGGCAATGCATTCGAAGTCCTCATCGATGGCGCCGTCGCAGTCGTCATCGATCCCGTTGCAGGTTTCCGAGCCCGAGGGAACGCAGGTCTCGCAGTCCCCGTCGCCGTCCTCGTCGGTCCAGCCGCCCAGGCATTCGGACTTGCATTCGCCTTCATCGCACAGGGGGCCGGCGTGGAGCCCCGGCTCGCAGGTATTGCCGCACCCACCGCAGTGATTGATGTCGCTCATCGTGTCGACGCACACGCCGCCGCACAGGGCAAGCCCGGAGGGGCACATGTCCGTGGTCGTGTCGACGCTGCCGTCCGTCGCGGCGTCCCCGATCAGGTTGTCCCAGTCAAGGGTGCAGGAGGAAACAAGGAAGCAGACAGAGGCGCAGGACAGGCGTGTGATCAAGCTTTTCATGCGGGCAAAGGATTGAACAGGGTCAAATCACCCTGTTCAATCTTATTCTATCCCATTTAATGAAGATATCAAATGCAAAATTCATTTTTCACGCAAGTGAAGGGATTACAGGGCCGGGAAAATGGCCTGGAAGAAAATGAAAACGAGCGCCAGTAAAAATATCCCTCCCAGGCAGCCGCAGCCGATGGGAGCGCCGATGCGCACTTTCGACGACGCTTTCTTGAAAGCCAGGTGAATGATCACGGACGCCAGGCTTCCGCCCCACACCACGCCCACGGGAAGGGATGCGAGTGTCGTTGCATTGACCCCGGCTGTTTCCGATCCGCTGGCCATGATGGCCACAAGGACGAGCGCGATAAGGGTCACGACCGCGGCAATGCCGGCCCAGATCCCCGGAATCAGGCAGCCCGGCTTCGGGGGTTCCGCGGGCTGCTGCGCCGGAGGCGGGGCGTACCCGCCGGCCGGGGGCGGGCCGTAGGCCACGGGAGGAGCGCCCGGGGGCGCTCCTGGGGGTTGCTGCCAGTTTGCGTTCATGCGCGGTCTCCTTCCATTTAAGGTGGATTTTACATTAGCACCGGGCAGGAAAAAATCAAGGTTGCGAACAATCGTACCCCTTGTCGGTCAGGCTGCATGATTCGATCAGTGAGCCGTCGGCCCGCACAACGTCAAAGGTGATGTCGTTTTCATCGACCTTGAAACTGATGAAGTGGCGCTCCACCGATTTTTTCAGCGTGCCTCCCCTGTTTTTCTCCTTCGTGTAAACAGGAGCGCCCCCTCCGCCCGAAACCACGTACCTGATACCCTCCCAGAGGCCTCGTTCGTACATGTGATCGTGACCGGCCGTAAAGAGCGTGATGTCGTGCTTCTTCAAGAGCTCGATGTACCCGTTTTTCGCCAGCTTCTGGTCCGGCCCGTGAGGCCCGCTCGATTGTATGCCCTGGTGGAAGAACACGAACCTGTGCGCGAGCTTTTTCTCGTCTTTCGCGCTTTCCAGCGCGTCCTGCAGCCAGCTTTTCTGCTCGTTGCTGCTTTTGCCCACGCGCCTGTTGTCCATGATGATGAACCTGGCGTTGCCCGTGTCGAAGTAATAATCGAGGCCGGGGTTGGGCGAGTTCCGCGGCGGTTTAAACACGGACTTGAAAATATCGCACTTGCCGGCAACGTATTCGTGGTTGCCCACGACTGGAAAGATCGGAACGCGCGCCGCCAGGGACCTGGCCACGAAAAAGAAGTTGTCCCACTGGCCCCGGGACGTGCCCACCGTGACGAAGTCGCCGGTATGGATCAGGAAATCGGACGGGTGCGCTTTCATGGCCTGCATCAAGGACTGGTGGTGGCCGTGGCCCCACCGCGAGTCTCCGTAAACGATAAACCTGTAGCTCTTCCTGTCCGCGGGGAAAGGCTGAAAAGAGTAATCCCCGGTAAACCTGTCGCCCGCTGTGACGCGGTAGTGATACGGGCGATCGGGGTCCAGGTTATCGAGAATCACCTCGTGGCGCAGCGCGGCCTTTGGGGAGGTCTTCTTTTTTCCGTAGGCGCCCGTCTCGCCGTACAGAACGGCCCCGGTGCAGGGAAGGCTCGTTTCCCAGACAATGGTCATTTGATCGGCCCGCAGCTCGCTGTACTGCAGGTACGGCCCCCTGATGATCTCGATTCCGGTCGAGCTGCCGATACCGCCGCCGTGCGCGGATTTGCGCTGCGGCAGGGCAATGAGCAAAAGGAGCAGGGGAAGGATTTTCAGGAGTTTTCGATTTGCTGCGAGCCGCCGCCGCCGCCATTTCGGCGTGATGGTCATTTTTTTGTTTTTTTTCGCGGGAATGGATAAGATATAAAAAGGAATTCAAATAAATGCAAGCTGCGGGGCATGATTTCCGGCCCTGCGGGAGGATAAGCAATGAAAAGAGCACTGTTGTCACTCTGTCCGGTATTCGTTCTGTGCGCCGGCTGCGAGGAGGAAACCAACGTTGTTGACTTCACTGTGGAGTGGACGATCGGCCTCGAGTCCCCGGACCCGGTGATCTGCGGGAGGGCGGGAATCGAAAACATTCACATCCAGCTCAATGGTGCTGCGGAATCCTATGAACGGCAGGTCTCCTGCGAAAAAGCCAGCATCAGCTTCGAGAGCATTCCCCGGACCGGTTATGACCTGGTGGTTTCGGGCCTGAATGAAGACGGGTGCCCGATTTACCTCGGCGAAGGGGGCATTTCGCCGAGCCGGCTTGAAGAGGGGCCGGAAACAATCCGGCTCGAGTCAATCGAGGCGGTGGGCACGGTTTCGATTGTCTGGTATTTCCCGGATTCTCTCTTCTGCTCACACCACGGCTCCGACGACGTCAGGGTCGTCATTTATAAGGACGATGTTGAAATCGTCAACGAGGAAGTGAGCTGTGATGAAGGCGCATTCAATATAGACGAGGCCGGGGTAGGACGGTATTCCATCAGGGTCGAAACCGAGACCGACGAGGGCTTCCTGTGCAGCGAATACCATGATTTGACCCTCGATCCCTGCGGCTCCATTGACATCGAGGGCCCCCTCGAGCAATGTTCTGAATAATAGCCATCTTATAAATGCCCTTTGCAGCTGCGGGCCTTCGGCCCGCCCGAGGCACGCCAAGGGCGTGCAGCACCAGTAAATCGTGAAAAAGATATAATGATAAAACCGGGCTTATACCTGATCATTCACCTTGACTGGCACATCAGGGACTCAAGGTCCCCGGTGGAGCTCTGCCGCAAGGCGCTGCGGGGCGGCTGCAGCGCGGTGCAGCTCCGGTTCAAGAAGGCGCCCGACGCCGCTGTTGTCAGGGCCGCCAGGGACCTGCGGCGCGTGACGGCCGGGGCCAACGTGCCGCTCATCATCAATGACAGGCCGGACATCGCCGCTGTTTGCGGGGCCGACGGCGTGCATGTGGGACAGGAGGACCTGCCCCCCGAAGTTGTTGCCGGGCACTGGGATGGGCTCATCGTGGGGCTGTCCACCCATGACCTGAAGCAGGTCAGGCGGGCGGGCCGGCAGGCAGCGGATTACATCGGGTTCGGTCCCGTCTTCGGCACGAAAAGCAAGAAGATCCTGGTCCCGGCCACGGGAATCGCGTTTCTCGAAAAAGCGGTGGCTGCCAGCAGGCTGCCCCTCGTGGCCATCGGCGGCATTAACGAGAAGAACTGCGGCCGCGTCGCCGCGGCCGGCGCCATGTCGGCGGCGGTTCTTTCCTGTATTTACAGGAGCGCGAACCCGGGCGCCGCGGCGAAAGCCATACACGAGACTTTCGCCCGGTAACAATTGACTATCCCACCGTATTTTAATAGGTAATGTCATAATAGAGGTAAACCATGGATTTTTTATCAACGACAATAAAAAACATGCCTCCCTCCGCGACCCTTGCCCTTGCGGCCAGGGCGGCGCAGCTCAGGTCGGAGGGCGTCAACGTTGTCTCCTTCGCCGCGGGCGAGCTGGACTTCCCGACGCCGAAGGAAATCGTGGATAGTACGATCAAGGCCATTCACGAAGGCTGGAACAAGTATGCTCCGGCGCCCGGCCTGCCGGACCTGCGCAAGGCCGCGGCAATGATGATGACACGTCACGCGGGCGTCGAGATCAAAGATGAGAACATCGCCATTACCGTGGGAGCAAAGCAGGCCGTTGCCAATGCCCTGTTTTCGGTGCTCAACCCGGGCGACGGGGTCCTGATCCTCGCG
>JBDRLK010000526.1:0-5761 GCA_043813155.1 Pseudomonadota bacterium
CGATTCCTCGAAGCTGAGTGCTGATTGCTGAAAGCTGAAGGCTGGTAGCCGGGCGATCAGGGCTGTTCCATAATCCTGCTACTAAAAACCAAAAGCTACGCATTAGTAGTTGTGAAATAATGGATTAAATTCAAGATTCAAGGCCCGGCCCCCATACTCCCCCGGAATCGTGAATGCACCCTTGATATTAATTCAACCTTGTAATATGTTGTAGAACATGTTTTACTTTTGCCTTTGATAAATGAGGCTGTTGCGGTTGCCGGGACGCCGGAAATCGCCCGGGATAACGACTGTTCACCAACGGAAAAAGACTATCTGGGAGGATAAGTGATCATGCAAAATCTTTACGAAATTTTGCAAAGTGAGATCGAGCGTCTCTTCACCTTCGCCGAGCTTAAAACACTTGTTATCGATTACCTGGCCCTTAACGAGGAAGCTCTTGGAGGCGAGGATCTTCCAAAACCGGCAAGGGCGAAAAGAATCATACAGTTCTGCCTCGCCGACGGAAGCATCGATGCCCTCGTCGACTCAATCGTTCTTCTCAAGGGCGACAGCGCCGATCCGCGCATCGGGCGCATTCACGAGCACTTCATACCTTTCGGCGTTCCCGTAAAAAGCATTGCCGATGATTACGATGCGGGAATCATCATTGCGGAAGGCGGTACGGGCATCATTGTTTCGGCAAAGCCGAAAACCGGTGGTAGCGGCGACGAAGATTACGTGATAAAGTTCACAAGGCCCGAGCTCGCCCGGTACAGGAGAGGCGTTGCCAGGTATCTGGCCTACCTGAGGCGGATAAAGGCGAATAAGGTCAAGGGGATTGCCGATATCATCAAGTGCGGCACCGTCGGGAACGAAGTCCCGTACGTGGTCATGAGAAGGGCGAAGGGCGCTTCGTTTTCATCGCTCATCGAAAAAGGCGGCCTCGATTTCGAGAAGGTCGCGGACATCCTGCTCACCGTGTGCGGCATCCTCATCGATCTTCACTCGGCCGGGCTGGTCCATGGAGCCTTGAAACCCTCGAGGATTTTCGTGAGCACCGAGGACGATCAGAATGAAGTCACCATACTTCCGTCGGGAAATCACCTGCTGCTGTTCCACCCCTACCCGGACGTAGCCGGGAGCGGGTACGGCACCGGAGGCGGATCGGCGCTGTACATGTCCCCCGACCAGATACGGGGCGAGCAGGCCAGCCCGACCTGTGACATCTATAACTTCGGCCTGCTGGCCTATGAAGCCGCGGTGAGAGCTCATCCCTTCGGCGGCAAGAACGCGGCAGACCTTCTCATCTCGCATCTTCGAAAGGAAATCCAGCCCCCCACAAAAAAGGCCCCCAGGGCGTCCATTCCCTCGCGCTTTGACGACCTGGTCTTCAAGTGCCTGGAAAAAATTCCGTCGAAACGTCCCGCGTCCATGGCCGCGGTACGCAGTGAATTCGAGGGCCTCATGAGCGAAGAGCGAGTCTCGAGAGAGATGGCCGCGGGCGTCCGCTCGGCCACGGTCGAGGAGCTCGAGGGCATGGGCTCGGAATTCCTGGAAAACCCGGAGGTCCCCGAGCTCGCCGAAGAGATCATCAACCTCGCACGCGGGGCAAAGGCCTGGGAAAAAGGCATAGAACTCTTCAACAAGGCAATCGAGTCCACCGAAGAGAAGGACGTGAAGACAGACCTGCTGTACAGGCTGGCATCGGTCTACGAAAAGGACATCAGGGACCATGACGAGGCCGCGACCTGCTACAGGAGAATCCTGGACATCTCTCCCGACGAGGAAGTCGCGGAAGCCGGAATCATGGACAGCCTGAGGCAGCTCGGGCGCTACGAAGATCTCGTGGTCCTGATCCTGGACAAGATCGACAGGACCGACGTTGAAAGCGAAAAGAATTCCTTCATGCGCGAGGTGGCCAAGCTCTACGATGAGGAAATGGGCGAGCCGGCCAAGGCTCTTCTCGTTCTTCTGCCGCAGCTGCAGACCGACCCGTTCGACAAGGACATCGTCGATTCCATCGGCAGGCTGGCCGAGGCCACCAACGGCTGGGAAGAAGTCTTCAAGGCCGCAAACAACCTGCTCAAGGACACGAACCTTCCGGCCGGCAAGGCCGTGGCGATCTGCAACACGGCGGCGAAATGGTACGCGGAAAAGCTGGGCAGGACCGACGTGGCCGTCCCTTACTACCAGAAAGCCCTCTCCCTCGCCCCGTCGGACGAGACAGCCCTTTCCGGCATGGCGAAAATCCTCAAGTCCAAGGGCGAGCACAAGGAGCTCATCAATGTACTGGAGAGGCTCGTCGACGTGAAACCGGCCGGCATCGAGAGAATAGAGCTGAAAATGCAGGTTGCGTCGGCCTACCAGTACAACCTGAACGACATCAACCAGGCCGAAACGGTCTACAACGAAATACTCGAGGAAGACCCTCTCTATGACGACGCGTTCACCGCGCTCGAGAAAATATTGACGGAAAACAAGCGATGGAGGGACCTGTCCAGGGTCGCCAGAAAGCGCATCGATCACATCGAGGACCAGGACAGGAAAGTCAAGGCCATGTACGCGCTGGCCGAAACGCGCGAAACGAGGCTCAACGATGTCGAGGGAGCGATCAAGATGCACAAGGAGATCATTGAGCTGAAGCCTGACTACAATCTGTCGCTCAAGGCGCTGGAGCTCCTGCTTACCCAGGTGGGAGACATGAAGGAGCTCGCCTCCGTGCTCGAAAAGCAGACCGATATCGCCTCCACGCCCAAGCAGAAATTCGATCTTTTCATGCGCAGGTCGGCGATCTACGAGGAGGAGTTTATCGAAATCGAAAAATCCCTCGATCTCGTCAACAAGGCCGTTGAAATAGACCCGAAAAGCCTCGTGGCCCTGAACGCGAAATCGAGGCTCCTCAAAAAGCTCGAGCGCTACGCCCAGCTTCTCGATGTGCTCGAGAAGGAAATCCAGCTCGAGGAATCCAACGAGGTCAAGACGAACCTGCTCACCGAGCAGGCAAGAATACTGGTTGAAAAGTTCAACAAGTACGACGACGCCATGGACAAGATGCAGCGGGCCCTTGAAATCGGCCAGGGGAAGAAGTCGGAAATACTCAGCGAGCTCATCAAGATATGCGAATTGAGCTCCAACTTCGAGGAATGCGTCATCTGGCTCGAGCAGCTGTGCGACGAGGAGGACGCGACGGGCAGGAAAGCCGAAATCTGCGTCAGGATCGGAGATATCCAGAAAGCAAAGCTGGACGAAGCACAGGCATCGCTCAAGTCGTACCAGAGGGCCCTGGATTACGATTCCGGGAATATCAAGGCGACGAATGCCTTGAAGGCGGTCTTTACCGGGCGGGGCGACCACGGCGCCGCTCTCTCCATGCTCGAGAAGGAGATCGCAGCGACCGAAGGCGCCATGGCTAAAAGCAAGCTCTACGGCGAGATGGGAATGATCTGCAGGGAGGACCTGAAGGACCCGAAAAAGGCCATGGAGAATTTCAAGAAGGCCTTTGAGCTTGACAAGACCAACGTCATGGCCGGTGAAAACCTGGCGGAGCTTTACAGGACAAACGACAAGTGGGACGAGGCTATCAAGATCTTCGAGCACTTCGCCGCATCGGCGACGGCCATGAAAAAGGAAAAGGCCCTCGAGCTGTTCCTCAGGTACGGCGAGGCCGCGCTGACAACTGACGATTTCGAAAAGGCAAAGTCGGCCTTCTCCAGGGCGCGGGAAATAGATCCCAGGGACGGCTATGCCCTCGAAAGGTTTGCCCGAAGCGTGTACGCCATGAAGGACTGGAAGGCCGCTTCGACCGCCTACAGCGACTACCTTCTGCGCTTCAGCGACACGCTGGAGAAGGAAGACAAGATCTCGATCCACCTGAAGCTCGCAGCGAGCTACAGGGAGCTGGACGAGCTGCCCAGGGCCGTGGAAATGCTCGGCAAGACCCTGGAGCTCGACCCGGAATGCATGGAAGCGTACCGCATGAGGGCCGCGATCCATGAAAAGAAGGACCGGTGGGAGGAGACCGTGGAGGATCTGCGAAAAATCATGGAGTTCGTCGACGACAAGGAACGTTTCGGCCTGCTCGTGAAAGTCGGTGATATTCTGACCGGCAGCCTGCAGGACGAGGAAAAGGCGGCAAAGAGCTACCAGGCCGCCCTTGAGATCGAGCCCGAAGATCGAGCGACGCTCATCAAGCTGATGCAGATATTCATGAACCTCGAGAAGTGGCAGAAGGTCGTGGAAGTCGTCCTGAACCTCGCCGATCTCGTCGAGGACAAGAGAGAGCTGGCCACCTATTACAAGACCGCCGCCTCGCTGTGCGACCAGTACCTGGGACGCAAGGATGACGCTTTGAGCTACTACGAGCTGGCCATCGAGAACGATCCCTCGCAGCTGAACCTGCTCGACTTTATCGCCAACATACTGACGGAAAAGAACGAGTGGCACACGCTGGAGAGAACGTACCGCAAGATGCTCGACAAGATTCCCGAAGGTGTCGAGAAGGAGGTCAAGGCGAACCTGTGGCACAAGCTCGCGGAGCTGTACCTGCACAGGCTCGATCGAACCTCGGACGCCGTCAGCGCCTTTGAGACGGCGCTGAAGCTCGACCCCACGCAGAGACGATGGATGGAATCCCTTGCCGACCTCTACGGGGATGATCAGAGATACAGCGACAAGGCCATTGCCCTGAACAGGGAAATCCTTCAGCTCAACCCGTACAGGATCGAGTCGTACAAGACGATCTGCAGAATATTCCGGAAGAAAGGCAGATACGACGAGAGCTGGTGCGTGGCTTCGACGCTGAGCGCGCTGTCGGTCGAAGACGATGACGTTCTCGAGCTCTACGGCGCCTATAAGAGCGAGGAGCCGTCCGTAGCCTACGAGCGGGTAAGCGAGGAGATGTGGAGCCGCTACCTGGTTCACCCGAGCGTGGACGAAAAAATAACGGGCATCTTCAAAATACTCGAGCCCGCAATCCTGAAAGCAAAGGCGCAGAGCCCCCAGGCAGCGAACCTGAAACCCGAACAGCAGATAGAGCCGCGGGACGCGCATGAAATGATGCCGAGCACTTTCCACTACGCTGCCGGCGTCATCAATGTGCCGCTCCCGCCGTTTTACCTGTGGAGGGACGACAGGACCATCGGCATCATCTTCACGCCAACGTACCCGCCTGCCATCGTGGTCGGCGGAGAGGCGCTGAAAGAGGAGAACACGCAGACGCTCGCCTATGTTGCCGCGCGCCACCTTACGTACTACCTGCCGGGATATTATCTGCGCGTCTTTCTCCAGACCGGCACATCGCTGAGCACCTGGCTGCTTTCGGCCATTAAATTCATCATTCCCCAGTTCCCCTTGCCGGGCGAGTACAAGGCCAGGGTGCCTGATGCAGTGAGCATCATGAAAAAACACCTGGATCAGGGACAGAAGGACCTGCTGGCCGCCAAGATCGGCACGTTCATGGAATCCGTTTCAGGCGGCATCGATCTGAAGAAATGGGCCATCGGCGTCGACTACACGGCCGACAGGGCGGGCCTCCTGCTGTGCAATGACATGGGAGTAGCCATATCGGTCATCAGAAAGCTCCAGGTTGATTCATGGTTCGCTCCCGTAAAGGACAGGATGGCCGAGCTGAGCCTGTTTTCGGTGAGCGACGAATTCTTCGTCCTGAGGGAAAAGCTGGGGATCGCAATCCAGACTGAATAGCCGGCCGGAGGCCGGATATTCAGTCAGCTGTCAGCTTTCAGCTTTCAGCACACCAACAATGCAGGGAAACACGCGATCT
>JBDRLK010000527.1:0-2227 GCA_043813155.1 Pseudomonadota bacterium
GCGTGCCCGAAGATCGTGGTAGCTGCACGCCCTCGGCGTGCCCGAAGATGGTGGTAGCTGCACGCCCTCGGCGTGCCCGAAGATGGTGGTAGCTGCACGCCCTCGGCGTGCCCTTTTAAGTCGAGTAATGAAAATCTGTCCCCATTGTATCGAAGTTTTTTCCGATGATTCGGCGTTCTGTCCCTTTCACGGCACGGCGCTGGAGAAATCCGGGGACAGGTGGATCGGCAAAGTGCTGAATCACAGGTACCGGATTCTCGAGAAGATAGGGGAGGGCGGCATGGGCAAGGTGTACAAGGCCCTGCAGCTTCATCCCGAGAGGCACGTTGCCATAAAAATCATTCCTTCCAAGGCATTGAAGAACCCGAGAACGCGCAGCCGGTTCGAGCGCGAGGCCAAAGCCATTGCAACGATCCAGCACGAGCACATCGTGGATATTTATGACAAGGGAAACAGCGAGAACGCAGAGCCTTACATTGTCATGGAATACCTGGACGGCGAGCCGCTCGATGACCTGATGCTGAAGAAGCGGCTTTCTATCGACAGGATCGTTTCCATCATGATGCAGGTTTGCGATGCGCTCGGGCCCCTGCATGCCCTGGGAATCATCCACCGCGACCTGAAACCCGGCAACATCATTCTCGTTGAAGCGGAGGACGGCGGCGACTTTGTCAAGCTTCTCGATTTCGGCATTGCCTTCCTGTCGACCGAGCCCAGGCTGACGGAAACAGGGATCGTGGTCGGGACACCGGAGTACATGTCTCCCGAGCTGGTCCTGGCGAAACCAATCGGGCCCCCCACGGACCTTTATTCCCTGGGCTGTATTGCCTACGAGGCGATTTGCGGCAGGCCGCCTTTTGTGCACAAAATGGTTACCATGCTGCTTGTCATGCAGGTCGATAAAAAACCGGCACCCATAGAGAATAGGGCCCCGAGCATCCCGCCCGGCCTGGCGAGGATCGTCAACAGGCTCCTCGAGAAAAAGCCGGAGGACAGGCACCCGGACGCCTATGTGCTGATGAAGGATCTGGAAGCGCTGGGCAGCGATTCCATGCGCAACCGGCCGACGATGGCTCCTCCCCCGGGCCCGAGAATGTCCATGGTCCCCATGGGAGCGGAGCCCCATGAAGCCGGCTCCACCCTGTGGAAGAAATTCGTCGCCGATGCAAAGACCACGGCGCTGAAAAAGGACGCGGCTTTCGCAGACATGCAGACCATGGAAGATCTGTGCCTTTCCATGGAGAAAATCGAGAGCGAGCAGGCGCTGTATGCGGCAAAGATAGAAAATATCGAGCGGGAAAACAGCGAGGCCAAGGCCAGGCTCCGCAACGCGCTCAACGTGCTTGCCAGGGAGCTCTCGGAAAAAACCAACTCCATCAATACAACGGAAAGGCAGCTCGATGACCTCAGGTTCCAGCTGGGTGAAATAAGCAAGCGCATGGAATCCGTTGACGCCGCTTCATGGCAGGAGATTGCGGAGGCAAGAAACAAGCTCCAGGACCTGGAGGCGCAGAAGCTCCAGATCAAGGAAAAGCTTGAAAAAATCTCCTCGGAATCCGGCGGTGCGTAGCCGCACGCAAGCGCGGCCCCCTCGCATGTGCTCGGGGCAAGCCTGGCGTGCCATTGGTATGAATTAAAGATCAAATATTACTCAACCCCACCCGTCAAACAGGTATGGTCCGTGTTCACGTCTTTTTACAACGTTCCCGGGATCTACGGCTCCTCGATTGTGCAGGTGGAAAACTATCTCGGCCTGGATTGCTCAGACCTGCTCACGGCCGCGTATGAGAAGTCGAGTGGAAAAAAGCTGAAATTCACGAGCGCCGGCGGACTTCTCAAGGACGTCGACGTGATCGAGGATTTTCAGTACCTGTTCATGGACGGGACGACCTACAAAGACCACGAACAGGAAGGCGAACCTGACGTCATCAAATACGGAAAGAACGGCATTGAGGAAGGAGACATTATCTTTTTCTGCTATTCACCCGATACGAAAAAGAAAAAATGTAAGCGCTGGCATCACGTGGGCGCCATAGTCGAGGATTCCGGCCCTGGCGGCAAGCCGGACAAGATCCTGAACGGCGACGACATCATCCTTCACGCCGGCCCCAGGGAACCCCACTTGAGCAAGCTGAGCAGCGCTGCCTTTGTGGACGAGGACCCGACCGCCGTCATCGTCGGCAGGTGGAAATAGGAGCATCCTGGCCGGGCCACCTATGGACACCCC
>JBDRLK010000528.1:0-4891 GCA_043813155.1 Pseudomonadota bacterium
CGTAGACCGAGGAGCCGGATGCGGGAAATCCGCTTGTCCGGATCTGCGGGGGGCCTGGCGGGAGAAACCCCGCCAGGCTATCCCGAACACCCAATCAGGTGGAAGGTGTTGATTTTCCTGATGGGTCCGCACTATAATGCAAAGCGTGGTTTAAAATCGGGGAATAGCTGATGAAAAAAACACAGATGGCGGGACCGGCGGTTTTTCGGATCGCCCCACCGAAGGCATTCACCTGCCCGAAGCAATAAAGCCGATGAAGAGTTCCGATACCGAGGCGCTGCTCAAGGGAATGGGCAAGGCGGCGCACGACTTCAATAATATTCTTGCTGTTATCCTGAACTACACGAAAGTGCTGATGGATCGATGCCGGGACGATCAGCAAAGCCGCGAGCTTCTCCTCGAGATCCTCGAGGCCGCGAAGCGAGGGGAAGAGCTTGCAGGGAGCCTTCTTCTTTTCAGCAGGACAGCGGTCAGAGAGAACATGAGGCCCGTGAATCTCAACGGCCTCATTGCGGAAATGGAAGATTCCCTTCTCGATGTCGTGTGGAAGAATATCAAGCTGAACATCAGCGCCGTTCCAAGCCTGTGGACGGTATACGCCGTACCCGAGCTCGTAAAACACGTGGTCATCAACCTTGTCAGAAACTGCGTGGATGCCATCGAGTCGGAGGGCAGCATAACAATCGAAACCACGAACATTACCATAGATACGACCATCCCCGACTACCAGGACATGGAGCCCGGACGATACGTTCTACTGTCTATTGCCGACGACGGCGAGGGCATGAGCCATGACACGCAGCGCAGCTCGCTCATGCCGTTTTTTACGACGAGGTCGGACGGCAAAGCCATTGGCCTGGGTCTCACGATCACGGACGTCATCGTAAAGCAGCTGGGCGGAAGCATGCTGATAAGGAGCCGGCTCAACAAGGGCACAACCGTCCAGGTCTATCTTCCGGCCGCGGAGTAATTGACGAGGTTGCAGCTGCACGCAAGCGCGGCTCCCTCGCTTTCGCTCGGGACAAGCCTGGCGTGCCATGAAATCGCCCATTGGCGCCCCAGGGGGGCGCAGCTACGGGCGCGCCGAGGGCGCGCAGAGCTACACGGGCGGCTAAAGCCGCCCCTACCCACGTTCAGGCATAATGGGGGAAACAGTGACCACGGCGTCGTAGCGAGAGGGGCAGGCGTCGTAGCAGGCCGCGCATTTCACGCACTTCGTGAGGTCGATCTCTTTCAATCCGTCCTTCTCCCTCGTTGTGACGGCTTCCACAGGACAGCTTCCCACGCAGGCGTCGCAGGAGCGTTGGCATTTTTCGAGGTCGATGACATAGGATATGAGATCCTGGCATTCTTTTGCCGGACATTTTTTCTCGAGGATATGGGCCTCGTACTCCTCCCTGAAGTGGCGGATGCTGCTCAGCACGGGATTGGGCGCGGTCTTGCCGAGGTTGCACAGAGAGCCCATCTGAACATCCCGCGCGAGCTGCTCGAGAAGCGCCAGGTCGCCCATGACGGCCTCACCCATGGTGATTTTTGTGAGCAGCCTGAGCATGTGCCAGCTGCCTATCCGGCAGAACGTGCACTTGCCGCAGGATTCCTTCTTGGTGAATTCCAGGAAAAACCTCGTCGCGGCCACGATGCAGTTGTCCTCGTCCAGGACGACCATGCCGCCGGACCCCATCATGGCCCCCACGTCCTGCAGGGAGTCGAAATCAACGGCCGTGTCGAGCAGGCTTTCGGGGATCCACCCTCCCGACGGCCCCCCTATCTGAACGGCCTTGAACTCCCTTGTTGCGTCTGCCGGGGGTTTGCCGGCCACGTCGGAGGTCCTGCGCTTGAACGCAATGCCCCCGCCGAAAATGTCGACCACGTCTCTCAGGGTGGTTCCCATGGGGACTTCGGCCAGGCCGGTCTTGCGCACCTTGCCGGCCAGCGCGAAAACGGCCGTACCCTTGCTCTTCGCCGTTCCTATGGATGAAAACCACGAGGCGGATTTATCCAGGATGAGCCCGCAGCCGGCAAAAGTCTTCACGTTGTTCAGCACGGTAGGCATGCCGTGGAGGCCCTGCTCGGCGGAGCGCGGCGGCTTGATCCTCGGCATTCCGCGTTTCCCCTCGATCGAGCGGATCAGGGCCGTCGATTCGCCGCACACAAAAGCGCCCGCGCCCTGCTTGATGTCGATGGAAAAGTCCATGCCGCAATCGAGGATATCGCTGCCGAGAAGCCCGCGGGCTTGCGCGTCTTCCACAGCCTTTCTGAAGCGCGCCACGGCAAGGGGATACTCCCTGCGGATGTAGATGAAGCCTTTCCTGCTCCCGATGGCCCGGGCCGCGATGAGCATGCCTTCGATCACGCCGTGCGGGTCGCTTTCCAGGATGGTCCTGTCCATGAACGCGCCCGGGTCGCCTTCGTCCGCGTTGCATATCAGGTACTTTACATCGGCCTTCGAGTCGGCACAAACCTTCCATTTTTTCCATGTTGGAAACCCGGCCCCGCCGAGGCCGCGGAGGCCCGAGGCCCTGATTTCCTCGATGATCGCGGCCGGCTCCATGCGCAAAGATCGCATGAAACCTTCATAGCAGCCCCGGGCCACGGCATGGAGGATGTTTTCCGGGTCGATGCGGCCGCATCGGGCAAGGAGCCTCTTTTCCTCGCGCTTGAACCTCGGGTCCTCGAAAACCGAGGGGATCGAGTCGTTTTCGATCATCGCGCCCATCATCCATTCGAAGACAGGATCGCTTTCCGTGTAGATTCTTTTGACGAGGGCCTTCATTTTCTGCGGCGTCAGGTAGCCGTAGAGCAGGGGAGGGAGGTCGCTGCTGTTAAATATAGCCATGGGCTCGCCGTAGCAGTGGCCGAGGCATCCGGTTTCTTTTACCGCGATGTCGAGACCGAGGTTTCGCGCTTCCTCTTTCGCCGCCTCCAGCAGCTCCATGGCCCCGGCGCTCCTGCCGCACGTGGCCGTACCCACTGCAATGCTCCTGCATTCCCCGCAGAACGCGCCCTCCCATTCCGAGGAGGCCTCCTTTTTCAGGTCCTCCCATTGCTCAGCGGTTGTGTCAGGTATTTTTATCATTCCAGTTTAAATCATATGGTGCTGCACGCCCTTCGGCGTGCCCAGCAGCTGTGCGCCACTGGCGTGCTGATTTCAGGCGGGCCGAGGGCCCGCAGCTACGCTTTCTCTACCAAATCCAGCTTCAGGAGCATTCCATCGACTTTCGTGGGCGACATGTTCCCATGGATATCGTCATCGAGAACCGTCACGGGGGCCATGCTGCAGCAGCCCACGCACCCGACCCGATCGAGGCTGAAGCGCCTGTCGTCCGTGACTTCGCCTTCGCTTATGCTGAGTTTTCTCTCCCAGGCCTGCATGATGATCCTGCCCGACTTGATGTGGCATGCAGTGCCCAGGCAGACTTTCAGGTGATGTTTTCCGCGCGGGATGAACCGGAACTCATTATAGAACGTGGCAACGCTCCAGACTTTTGTCTCGGAAATATCCAGGAAGGCTGCGATTTCCTTCATGGCCTCCGGCGGCACGTAGCCGAGTTCGTTCTGGACCTCGAGAAGAATGCCGATGAGGTTTTCCTCTTCCGGCACGCAGCGCCGCAGTACAGACTTGATCGTGTCCAGATCTTTTTCGCTTTCAGCGTTCATTGAAATGTTCCGCACGCCCTTCGGCGTGCCTGTCTCCCCGCGGGTAGGGGAGGCTTCAGCCTCCCGCTGTACTACAGGCACGCCAAGAGCGTGCAGCTACACGGGCGACTGAAGTCGCCCCTGCCCAACAGGGGATGATTATCCCGAACTACACTAAATATGTAGCGATAAAATGCAATGTCGTAAAGGTGCGATGAGAAAAAGAAGGGCAGGGGCGTCAGGTTACTTTCTGGCTCTTTCCACGCGCGCGTAAACGTTGTGGCTGTGGATGGATTCCCAGTTCTCAGAGTCCAGGCAGTACCAGAGAATGCCAGGCATCCGGTCGAGCTTTCTTGCTATGTTGCGGACAATGTCCTCAACGAACATGGGCCTGCTGTAAGCCTTTTCGGTCACGTATTTCTCGTCTTCCCTCTTGAGCAGGGGATAGATCTCGCAGGAGGCGGAGCTCTCGATCATCTCGACCAGGTCTTCGATCCATACCATTCCCTCGAACTGGACGCTCAAGTTCACCATGCCCCTCTGGTTGTGGGCGCCTTCCTCGCTGATCTCCTTGGAGCAGAGGCACAGGGTCGTGATGGGGACCCTGACCGTCAGCTTCATCTTCGGCCTGGACTTGGACACGCCGTGGATCGTGCAGTCGTATTCCATGAAGCTTTCCGCTTTCGAAACGGGCGCGACCTTGCGGATGAAGTAAGGGAACGACACTTCGAGATGGGCCTGCCTGGCATTGAGATTCTTTTTCATGGAAGCAAGTATCTCGGGGATCTTCTGGATGTTGATGGAGCCGTGGTACTTGTTCAGGATCTCGACGAAGCGGCTCATGTGGGTGCCCTTGAACTGGTGGGGAAGGTTGACGAACAGGTTGAACGTGCCCACCGTGTTCTGCAGCCCGTGCTTCTTGTCCTTGACCGTAATGGGGTAGCAGACTCCCCGCACGCCGACCATGTCGATGTCGATGCCCCGCTTATCGTGATTGCTCTGCGGGTCGGCGATTTTCTTTCTTTTCCCCCGCTTTTTACCGGTTTTTAAGGCCATGTGCACACCAGTATATGCGGTAGCCATCAAGGATTGTCAAGTTGAATTGCAGATTAGCCCGAACAGGGCTTTGCCGGTTAAATGCGCCCTAAAGGTCTAGTATTCTCTCGGCTTCTTCCTGGTAAGCGTCCATGATGTAGGATATTCCGGAAACCTTGGCGGCTTCCTCGGTCAGGGCCATCACGTCGTTGCGGTCGAT
>JBDRLK010000529.1:0-2745 GCA_043813155.1 Pseudomonadota bacterium
CAGTCGTTGAAGCAGCTTCCGCAGTGCTCCTCCGAGGTCGACAGGTCGACGCACGAGCCGCCGCATCGCGTGAGACCTGACGAGCACTCCACGATACACTCCCCTTCTTCGCAGGCGCCGCCCGGCCCGCACACTCTCCCGCACTCGCCGCAGTTCATGGCGTCGGTCTGCAGGTCGACGCACGACCCCGAGCAGTCGGTCCTGCCCGGCGGGCATTCCAGGGCGCATTCGCTCAGGCCGCAAACCTCTTCGGGCAGGCACTCGCGGCCGCAGGCCCCGCAGTTGCCGTGGTCGCTCGTAAGATCCGCGCACGCGCCGCCGCAGGGCGTCAGCCCCGGCTCGCACGACACGTCGCCGGCGTCGAGGCCGTCGCCGGCGTCGAGACCGTCCCCGGCATCACCGTCCCCGCCTTCATCCCCTGACGCGTCCTGCGTGATGTACATCCTCCCGCCCGTGCAGCAGGTAAAAACGAGAAAAGCCGCGTTTAATAGAATGCGTTTTATCATCCGCTCCTCACGGGCGCGCCAAGGGCGCGCAGCTACAGGTACCTTTCTATCTTCTTGAGAAGATCGTAGCGATAAAGCAGGTCCGTGACGTAATCGATGCGGTCGCTTTTCAGCTCGATGACGGGCGACAGGTTGTAGCTGTCGAACCACTCGTTGTAGAGCCCGTCGAGCCTGCGCAGGTAGGCCGCCGGGATGTTCTGCTCCATGCCCCGTCCCCGATCGCGGATGCGCTTGCGCATGGTCCGCACGTTGCATCGAAGGAAAATCATCACGTCGGGCGGCTTGAGGTCCTTGCGGATGGTATCGTAAAGCTCCCTGTAAGTCTGGTAATCGCGCTTGCCTATGTGGCGCGCGCGGTGCAGGTTTTTGGCGAACACCTCCGCGTCCTCGTAAATCGTGCGGTCCTGGACCACGGTGCCGGGATAGCGCTCGAGCTCGCGGTGAAGCCTGAACTTGTGCGACAGGAAGTAGATCTGCGAATGAAAGGCCCAGCGCCTCATGTCGCCGTAAAAATCGCCGAGGTATGGATTGAAATCATTGGGCTCGAAAAAGGGCTTCAGCTCGTACTGCCTGCAAAGAAAATCCACGAGCGACGTCTTGCCTGCGCCGATGTTGCCTGCCACTGCGATGTATTTTTTCACGTTGACCTCTCCGTTTTTCCCCTAATCATGCAGTGCGGCCCTTCAGGGCCGCTCCGGCGGGGCGCAAAGCCCCGCACTGCAAGATACGCCGGAAAAATTCCTGCCTTACATCTTTGTTTCAGAAAGCCTCAGCATGCACCGCTCGATCCTTTCCCTCTTCTTCCCCTTTCCCTTTTTCACGATTTCGGGCCTGCACTTCTCGAGCGTCGCCTTTTCAAAGGAAAGCGGTTTCGTTACGCTCTCCATGGCCGGAACGTCCGGTGCGCACAGAACCGTGCCGTCGACGACTTCGTTGTCCGTCACGTGAAAGGCCTCCACTTTCACGCACCCCCTGCCCGACACTCCGGACTCGTTGATAAAGCTGCACGCGCCCTTTTTTTCGAAAAAATTGAACTGGCAGGTCATGGTCAGAGGACCCCTGGCCTTGCATGACATGAGAAAGCAGAAACCGAGGACGGGAAAAAGAATGAAACAGTATTTATATGCGCCGTGAGCCATGAATGACTGCCTCGCTACGAGCCCAACCCCGGATAGCTGGTATGTCTTCATATATAACATATTTCGAAAAAACTTTCCTAGCACTATTTCATGCTGTCGATTCCCTGAACGCTTCGGGCGGGATATTTCCTCCGCTTACAACGAGCACGACCTTCCTGCCCCGGAACCGCTGCTTGTCCTTTTCCTTCATCAGCGCGGCCAGCGCCAGGGCTCCGGCGCCCTCGACCATTTTCCCGTGCTCATCGAAGAGCAGGGCCATGGCCGACGCGATGTCCCGCTCCTCCACGTGGACAAAGCCGTCGACGTGCCGGCGGCACAGGTCGAAGGTTATGGACCCCGGCTCGATGCCGCCTGCCACCGCGTCGGCCAGGGTCTCTTTCTCGTCGATCCGCACGATTTTCCCGGCTTCCACGGACGCGGCCATGAACCTGGAGTTCTGCGGCTCAACGCCCCAGACGCGCGTGCCCCGGCTTTCCGCGGCCGACTTGACGAAGCCCGCGATTCCCGCGATGAGCCCTCCCCCGCCCACGGGCACGATAATGTCTTCAGCGCCGGGCAGCTGCTCAAGAATTTCAAGGCCCACCGTAGCCTGGCCGCGGATGACATCGCGATCATTGTAGGGTGAAACATAAACCCTGCCCTCCCGCCCGGCCATTGCGCGCGCATGGAGCTCGGCCTGCTCGCAGCTCGACCCGTGCATCACGATGGCGGCCCCGGCAGTGCGCAGCCGCTCCACCTTCCGCCTCCTCGCACTCAGCGGCAGGCAGAGGGTCAGCTCCACGCCCTCGAGGCCGCAGGCATGGGCAAGCCCGGCGCCGTGGTTCCCCGTGGACGCGGACACCACGCCCTTGTTCCTTTCGCCCGCGGTCAAAGTCCGCACCCTGTTGAGCGCGCCCCTGGCCTTGAACGAGCCTGTTACCTGCTCGCTCTCCCACTTGATGTAAACATCGCAGCCGAGCATCCTGCCCAGGGGGGCCGAACGCTCCAGGGGCGTGCGTCTCACATCGCCCCCGATCCTCTTCCTCGCCTCTTCAACCATGGGGTCAGACCTTGCATTGTGCATTTTTCCGCCCTTTACCATGAAAATATTTCATAGCTTG
>JBDRLK010000530.1:0-10511 GCA_043813155.1 Pseudomonadota bacterium
CGACAGCGTGGCCACCGTTCTTTTCTGCGGCACCAGGAATTTTTCCGCCACGTTCGCAATGTCCCCGGCCGTTACAGCCTCCACGCTCCCGAGAAAGGTGTCGAGGCCCATGGGATCGCCGTCCAGCGTCGCGTAAAACGCCATCTGCCGGGCCACGTTTCTCGCCGTATCCAGGGACAGGAGAAGCCCGTATTTATAGTTGGACCTGGCCTTTTCGAGCCTTTCGGCGTCGAAGCTTCCGCCGCGCAGCTTCTCTATCTGCTCGTCTATGGACGCAATGACGGGATCGAACTTGTCTTCCTTGAGCCTTGCCTCGATAATGAACAGCCCCGGGTCGCGCTGCTGCCAGTCCCAGTACTCGATCTTCTCCGCGCTCTTCTCATCCAGGACGAGCTTCCTGTAAAGCGGCCCCGCCTTTCCGAACAGCATTTCCCCTGCCAGGACGAGCGCGGCGCTCTCCTTTCCAGACGCCCCGTAGGCCGGAATCTTGTAGCCCATGAGCAGGATGGGCAGCACGGGGTTCTTCCATGAAATGTGCGTCCTTATCTCCTTTGTCTGCGCGGGCTCATCCGGTGTTTTTGAAACGTGGGGCTCGCCCGCCCAGTCGCTGTAATGCTTTTCAATCCTTTCAATGACTGTTTTCGAGTCGAAATCCCCGATGACGAAAATCAGCGCCTTCCCGGGCACGTAATGGCGATCGAAGAACTGGAGGCTGTAATCATACATCGTGGGCATCTCGCGGATGTCCTCGATAAATCCCATGGTCGTGTGCTTGTAGGTGTGCTTCTTGAACGCCTTGTCCCACATGACCTCTTCCAGCTTGTTGATGGGGTTTGAGAAATTCTTGTTGTATTCGCCGAGCACCGCACCGCTTTCGGTCTTGAAGTCCTCCTGCGAGTAGTAAAGATTCTTGAATCGCTCAGCCTCCATCTCGATGACCTTGCCGATCTTCTGTGTCGGCGCCACGAAAAAGTAAACCGTCTGGTCGTTCCACGTCCACGCGCTGGAATCGGCCCCCATCGCCGTCACCGTGTTGTCGTATTCCGATCCGGGGAGATTTTTCGTTCCCCTGAACATCATGTGCTCGAAGAGATGGGCGAACCCCGAGCGTCCCTTTTCGACCTCGTCCCTCGACCCGACCCGCATGGCCGTGTAATAAGCCACCAGTCCCGGGCTGTCGAAGGGAACGAGCGTGACGGTGAGACCGTTTTTCAGCCTGCGGACCTCGGCTTCCACCGGCAGAACATTCCCCTTGAGCTTATCTACCTCTTTTTCCGGGCTTTCCGTCATTTTTTCGTCTCCTTCCACTTTCTGATTCTGCGGCGCGCCGGTCTTTCCGCCGGCCGGCTGCACAACCAGCAGCAGCAGCAGCAGCGTCGGATAATATTTTCTCATCTGACGGCCTCCTTTGAGCTAAGTACAGCGCCCCGCAAATCAGGGACCACCACTCTACTGCGGCCGCGCCTGTGGGCCGCCTCGCGGCTTTCGTCCTCGCGCCCTCGTCGATGTAGCCCTGCTACGCCACCATCGGGCGCTGCGGGCGCGCTCGCGATCCGGCTCCCCAGCCGCGGCCTCGCTACAAGGCTGGTCCCTAACTTGCGGGGCGCTGTACTAAGAGTAAAATTGTCATTGATCAGGATTCTTCGATAATCTTAAGAAAATTGCGAAAATTAGCAAGCCATCCCTGCCATTAGGAGTCACTCAAAAATTATTTCACATTTTTAGTTGACAGTATAACAAAACATGCGACGACTTCTTCTGGGCGCCGAGGCGCCCGGCTGGCAAGGCGCTTCGGTCCCCGTCACGACGGAGGCATAGTCGTGCTATGTCGACGAGTGACGGGGTGCAGCAACGCAGCCAGCCGGGATGGATCGGCGTCCAGAAGTGGGAAGTTATTTTTTCGCGAGCCCTAAGTACAGCGCCCAGCAAGTCAGGGACCACCACTCTAAGGAGAATGCGCCATGAAAGAAGTCTGGATCACCGCGCTCTGCCTTTCGCTGACCGGCGGTTGTGGAGGTGCGTCGAACCTTGCCGGAGACGGGTCAGACGCCGATGCGGCCCCAACCGACCCGGCCGCGGACGAGGTTTTTGATGTGCCGGATCTGGCCGAGGCTCCCGACGCCCCGGATGCGGTCGATACGGTCGCGGACGAGGAAACGGTCGCGGACGTCCCCCCGGACGGGTGCTGCGCTCCGCCCATGGTGCTGAATCCGGTCACGGGCATCTGCGTCGATCCCACGGGGCTGTTTGACGGCTGCGAGGGCGACGTGGACGCTTGTGCCTTTGGCCAGAGGTGCACGGTCGAGTGGGGCGAGGGGCCCCTGGGCTACTTCTGCCATATCCCCTGCACCCCCCTCGAGGACGGCCTGTGCCCCGAACGCTACACATGCGACCCGGTGCGCTGCTGCGACATTCCCAACCGCGAATGTGTCCCTGATCCATGCGAGCCGCCCCTGCTCATGCATCCGTGGACCGAGGAGTGCGTGAGCAGCGAGGGCCTGGGCATGGACTGCTCCGCCACGGAGTCCTGCGGCGGTCCGGGCCAGACCTGTCTCGTGTGGCAGGGCGTCGACGGTACCGACTTCCACACCTGCGAGATCATGTGCGAGAGGGACGACGGCGGGGCGCGCGTCTGCCCCAACGGCTTCGAGTGCATGGACATGGACGACGGGCCTGAGAACGTGTGCAAACCCAGGTCGGACATGGCCGGTTGCGATGATCCCGGCGCCCTGGTCTGCGGCCTTTCCGGCAAGTTTTTAGACGTGACCCGGGACTCGGTCTGCCCCGGATGTTACGGCGTGGTCTTCTGTGTCTCCGAAGGCGAGATCGACCGTTTTTCCTACCTCTTTCCGGCAGGCGCGCTGGACTGCGAGCCTCCGGGTTATCCCGGCTGTTCTGAGGGCAACACGAGGTGCATCTTTCCTTTTCGCAGCGGAGTCGACGACTGCCCGGACATGATGCCTTCGGACTTCTACTGGAGCACGGTTTGCATTGCCGCGCTACAGGACAGCGTCCAATCCGTTCGCTGCTTCTGGCTCGAGTAAGCGCGGCCCGGGCCGTCACGAACGGCCTTGCATGAGCGTTGTCGAAGCAATCTCCGACCGTTCCCATCGACGGGCACACCACTGGAGTCGCCCCGGTTTCGCGGATTTTCAGGTCGTGCCCCTGAGCCCCTCCTGGCCTCCTCAGATCCATTTCTCCTGGCCGATAACCCGGAGGACCCGGCGCCGGAGAAAGGAATTTACGGACATTATTGGACGGCTCTGTAATCCTATTGCTTTTGCCAGCGTGAATCCTTATGATGTGCGTTTCAAAACAGGCGCAAATGTCACAGGCTCAAGGTTCTGAGCCTGATTGCGGTAGAGGAATACGGCAGTATCCGCCGGCCTGCAGAGAACCTGACATCGGTCCCGGGACATTCAGTCCCGGACGTTCTCCTCCCCGCCTGTTTAAAGGAAAAGAGCTATGAAAATCGGATTGATCGGGCTTCCCAATTCCGGGAAAACAACTATTTTCAACGCACTCACAAGAGGTTATGCAGAGGTCACCCCCTATTCCGGCGGCCGCATCGAGCCGCATCTGGCGGTGGTTGAGGTAAGGGATGAGCGGGTCAACTCGCTGTCCTCCCTTTACAGCCCTCAAAAAACCGTCTATGCCACCGTAGACATCATCGATTTCGCCGGACTCTCGGATAACACCGCAACAGACGGAAGCTACAGCTCTGATGTCTGGGCTCAGATGCGGAACACCGACGCCCTGACGCTTGTACTGCGCCATTTTGCCGAGGAGACCATGCCGGCGCCAGATCCACTGCGTGAGCTGGAGTTCCTGGAGGAGGGAATGGTGCTGGCCGATTTGATCCTTGTCGAGAGCCGGCTTGAGCGCATCGACACTCAGATGAAAAGATCCCGGGACAACAATCTCCTTCTCCGGGAGAAAAACACATTCATTATTCTGCGTGATCAGCTCTCCGATTCCCGGCCTCTGCGGGACATGAAGCTTAGCCCCGAGGAAGAAAAGCTCGTCCGGGGATTCCAGTTTTTGACAAAAAAGCCCTTTCTTGTGGTCCTCAACTCCGATGAGTCCCGTTTCGGCAGGAATCAGCAGCTTCTCGAGGACTTGGAAAAACGATACACCGCCGTCGAGTTTGCGGGCAAATTTGAGATGGAGCTTTCCCGTCTCGATGAAAAGGACAGCAAGCTCTTCATGGAGGATATGGGCATCACGGAATCAGCCCGGGCTCGCATGATCCACCTGGCCTACGGAACTCTGGGCTACATCAGCTTCTTTACCGTTGGGAAAGACGAGGTCAGAGCATGGAACATTCTTTCCGGCCAGACAGCCCTGGAGGCGGCGGAAACCATTCACTCAGACCTGGCCCGGGGATTCATCCGTGCCGAACGGTTCAGCTATGCTGACCTGATCACCACCGGTTCGGAAAAGTCCGTCAGGGAAAACGGCCGCTTTTCTCTCGAGGGCAAGGGGTATGTCGTCCACGACGGCGACATCCTCAGCATCCGGTTCAACGTCTGATCCATTCTATCTTGCCTGGAAATTCACGAGCCGTCCCAACCCCGTCCCAACCTAACTGATGTGCACGGAAAGGGGTGCGAATGAGAGTGCTGCGACAATGCCTAAGGCTATGACCCCGAATGTGCCTACAGCCTTCGGGCAGACGACTACAACAGGCCCTGTCTTTCTGCCGGCGGTTTTGCCTGCGGCGGCACGGACCGCAGTCCCTGGTGCCAGCCCTTCAGCACCGATCCGGAAAATACCTACAGGTTCGTGGGCTCGATCCGCTATAACGGCCTTCTCGCCTACCTGGATGTTGCCGCTTACTGCCGCTTTGAAACGCGCTGAGCGTGTATCCGTTGCGGCGCGGCCTTCCTCACTGACCCCGCCGTGGTCGATAAAATCCTCAATCACCTTCACCTGCCCACCGCCGATCCGCCCAGCGCCCCGGCCCGCGTGCCGCTCGAACAGATGACGCTCGGGGGAGATTTCGAGGAGCAGTTCGCTGACGAACTCTTCCCTTCTTTCTCGCCGCTGCAGCGCGGGCCTCCGTACGAGCCTCACTGAGCCGGTCATCGGCCTCGTTTAAAATCAGAAACAGAGTGATTGCAAAGCAGGCTGTTTAATAGTAAAAAATTTGCTATGGACATGGATACGAAAGCCGGGTTGGTAAACAGGATGACCGTGCTGTTTCTTCTCTGCGGGGCGCTTGTCCTGTCGGCACCGGGCTGCAGCAGCGGCGGCCCGTCGCCGGACGCCGGCGCGGACGACGGCGGTGCCGATCCCGGGACGGAGGATGCCGACGGACAGCCCGACGCGGCACCGGATCCCGACGCCGTGCCGGATCCCGACGCCGCCGACCAGAACGGGGAGGACGGCGCCACGTGCGACGAGGAGACCTGCGCGGGCCACTGCCGGTCGCTCGGCTACGAAGGCGGGACCTGCACGGACCTGGCCTGCCAATGCGGATCCTGCCCCTCCCTGGACCCTCTTGCAGGGGCGGCCGAACTGCGGCCGGTGGGAGCGGAGGCCGGCGGCACGCTGCTGCGCGCCTATCCTCCGGGCGGCGGCGACAAGGACTCCATCCTCTTTGCCGTGCTCCAGGGCGATCCCTACTCCATGGGATACCAGCACGGTCTCCTGCTGGCGGACATGGCGGCGGACGTCATCGTCAACCGGTACAGCTGCCCGGAAGTTACCCCGCAGATCCTGGAGTGGATGGAGGACGCATACGAAAGGATGCCGGGCGAGTTCAGGGAGGAGATCCGCGGGCTGGCGGACGGGCTTGCCGAGAAGGGGCAGGTTTTCGACATGGGCAGGATCGTCATGCACGCGGCCCAGGTCTTCGCTCCCCCCCGGGGCCAGTTTCCGTGGTTCAACTGCCCGTGGGAGGAGGACAGCGGCGATCCGGGCGGCTCGTTCTCCTATGCCGCCTGGGGGGACTACGCCGCCGGAGGAGGCACGCTCATGATCGGCTCGCCGGACTGGGGCGCGGTGCCCCCCTCGATGGCCCGCAACCGGGTCATCTTCTCCGTGCGGCCGACGGACGGATTCAGGCACGTCTTCCTCGGCGTGGCCGGCGTCATCGGCCTCACGGGAATGAACGAGACGGGCGTTGCGGTCGCCGGTACCGCCGGCCAGCGCTGCGCCGCGCCGGTCACGCCCATGCCGGGAAACGGCATCCCCGTGCCCGAGGGCTTCATGTCCCTCGTCCTGATCTCCAGGTACGTGCTCACTCATTTTTCGGCCAACGAGGAGGATTCGTTCGGGAGGCTCGAAAGTGAGATTCTGGCGCACAATCCGGTGGACGGGTTCATCACGCACATGACCCTTCCCGGCCGCTCGGCCCTATGGGAGCCCGGCGCCACGGCCTCGCCTGAGTACCCCTACAACTCCAGGCGGGAGGCGGGCGAGTGGGACGACGGCAGCATCACGCCCGTCGATTTCCGCGGCGAGCTCGTCCTGACGCAGGCCGGGGTCTTCAGCACGGCCGATCTCGACTTTCACGTGGAGTACGAAGACAGCGTCGGCGAGCCGTACGCTGGCACGGCCACCTTCGGAGGGGTTCCGATCACGTGGCGCCGCTGGCACCTCGGCCAGGGCCTGGTTCTCCCGGACGATCCCGGCCGCGCCGGCCGCTTCGAAGCCTGGGCCGCGGCCCTTGAGACGGCCGTGTCTCGCCCTGTGCCCAGCGTTCTGAGCGACCATGTCCTCAGCCCGGCCTACCTCGTCTCTGCGGCGGCGGACGGCTCCGGCGGTTTCTGGACCGACGGCATTGCCTGGGGGTCGTGGAGCCGCGAGGGAGACAGCTTCCATGCCGTCGACAGCGCGGGAGCGGAAATCTGCTCGGGCCCGCTGTACGATTTCGGCGTCGGGGTCACGGGCTGGTGCGACCTCGGCGGCGATGATCTCGAGGTCGTTGCCTGGACCTACGACCTCCCGTCCGGATCCGGCGAGCGCCTCGACGGGATGAACCTGACGGTCCTGCCGCAGCTCAAGCCGTGGGCCCTGGCGGGGAGCGAGTCCGGTTTCTGGGAGCGGGGGCCCCACTCGCGGACGCACCTGGCCCTTCGCTTCCTCGGCGGTCCGGACGGCGACCTTACTCTCGGCGCGTTTTACGATGTATTCCAGAAGGCCTACCTGGCGCTGGGCGGGGAGAACGCCTCCTTTGGCGTCGGCCAATACGACCTCGTCTCCAGGCAGGCGCTCCTGACCGTCTCGCGCTACGAGGGTGAGCAGTTCATCGGCGCTCTCAACCCGGTTGTGATCCCGGTGCTGCTCGACTGCCGCGCCCTCTTCGGCTATGAATGACGGCCGCTGCTCCGGGAGCTCGTGCTCGCCATCCATGTAAATCAGACAGTGGCCAGGGCTATCCCCGTACACCTTGGGAGTCGCCGGAACAATCGGGCCCCGAAACGTGCTGCATCAAGATTGGCAGCAGGATAACATGCGATACCGATGGAACACGCTCCCACACGCCTCTCACGTACAGCCCTGCTCTTTCTCGGCGCCATCGCGCTGGCCATCCTCCCGGCCCTTATCGGCTGCGGCGCTGACAAGAAAGACCTCGCCACGGTTCAGACAAAGCCGGTAGCCCTGATTCCGGCTCCTGAGCCTGTGCTCGAGGTTCCCCCGTCCGGGTAGCACGCTGGACGAGCTGTACGAGGAGCGGATAGACGTCGAATCCCTCGGCATCTTTTCTGCGGACGGGCACAGGGGGCTAGATCGCGATGAAATTTCCTATCCTCGTGGCGGAGAATTCGACGCGGGCTAAAGCCCGCGCCTACCCGTCTGCACGAAGACACCGTCCGCACGAAGACCTTGACACGCGCCGGTTCCCCACTCATTCTATAAAAGATGCTTTCTTCATTGAGGTTGTTTTTCCTTACGGGGCTCTTTTTCTTTTCCGGGTGCGAAGGGAAGATGTTCTGCGAGCACTGCATGGACGGGGACAGCGCCGATGCCCCCGACGGATTCGACGCGCTCGACGGGCCTGATGAGGTGCCGAGCGAGGAGGTCGGCCCCGCAGAGCAGGCCCCGGATGTTCCCGTCGAAGAGGTGCAGCCAGACCTGCCACAGGACTTGGACGCTGCCGACGGATCAGAGACGATGGTGACGGTGCCGGTCGATGTCAGAGACGTCGGCGAGTATGGGATGCTCCCGAAGCTGATCCCCTCGCCGGAAGGCGACTTCATCTATCTGTTCTTCTCCTCGCCCGATGCGAAAATCAAGACCTTTGAGGTCGCCTCGGAGTCGTGGCTCCCCGACACCCTGGTGACGCCGAGGACCAACAACTCCTACACCCGCTGGAGCAGGCAGGATTACGCCGTGGACCCAGCGGGGAACCTGCATGTCGTGTGGGGCGAACAGGGCACGACCAACTGCTACCCCACCGTCCCCAAGACGGCGGGGGTGCGGGTGTGGCATGAGGCCTATAACGGCACGACCTGGGGCGCCCCCACGCTCCTGGCCGAGCGCGTCTCGGGGAGCGAGGTATGCGAGTTCCAGAATATCACAATGGCCTCCGACGGCACGGGCCGGCTGCTTGTGGCCTACCAGATAGCCGTATTGACTAACCTCGACCCGGAAACCTATTCCCACCCGAAGAAGTACCGTATCTACGACGGCGGCGCATGGTTGGCCGAGATGCAGGTGGGGGGCACATGGAAGGGAAGCCTCTCGGCCGGCGGAGGCGTGGGCGCTTTCTATATAGGTTACATGGTACCGGGAGGGGGGGTGGACATCGAGATCTCCCTGATTCCTCCCGGAAGCGCCGAAGTCGCCGGGACCACCCGGCTCTCTGGGCCGACCACCGACGCCGAGGCCAGCTTCTTCGTGGAGGCGTCGGGCACGACCCATGTGGTATGGTTTGGGGGGGTGGACGAAGACGGCGTGGACGGCCCCATCAAGTACCACGCCTCGAGGATTTTTTACAACCACCGGGTGGGCGAGAGCTGGATGGAGGGTGACCCCGGCACCGTTTTAGTCGATCCCTCCTTTTTCGGTGATGGGAGTACCGCCCGGGAGGAAGACGCGCCGATCCACGTTGCCGTCTCTCCGTCCGGGACGAGGCTGGTCGTCTTCACGTACATGCCCGAGCTGTACTATCTGGTCTACTCCGGCGGGTCGTGGGGGCCTCTCTACCACGCCGACATCGACGTGGAAGCCCGCAGGTCGTACCCGATCGCGATCGGAGACACGGGACGGTTCCTTGTGGTCTGGTCGACGGATGACTTCGATAGGTCGGCCCCCCTCTACTACGCCATCCTGGAAGCGTAAGTCCCCGCGCCTACCCGTTTGAAACTTTCCCAAGGCGAGATGTATGACAGTTTTTATGACAGTCGGGCCAGATGAGGGTGTGGATACCCGAAAAAGCCTTTATCCGCCGTGCCCCCGGCGAGACTCGAACTCACGACCCCCGGTTTAGGAAAAGGTTCCCGGAACCTTGTTTACTTGTTTTTACCTTTACCTATATAGATACAGCCAACATTAAAACTTGTCAACTTGGACCATCCTGATATAATTAAATCCAGCTATGCACCGTTGCACCAAGGAATGACAATGGCACCTAAAACGGAGAAGGCAAAGACACGGGGTAAACCTATGTGCTCGATGGGAAAACCCAGCAGGAGGCAATATAATCGCCCTGACTGCAAGGAAGAAGTTTTTAAAGGCTGGGTAAAGAAGACCAAGCAAGGAGGAGATATCGTTTGTTTAGGCTATGATCTTCCTCCTATTGCCTCGTCGCTCACAAAAGGGGAAGGCATTGGCTTCCAGGTTGTCCCGGATGCCTCCTTGTGCCTGCATTGTCAATGGGAAGGTGAAATGCCTGAGGACAGCAAGTGTCCGAAATGTGGCAAGATGTTGAGTCATTGGCCTGAAGATTTGGCCGAAGACTTAAAACACAATCCGCTTGAGAAGCCTAATAAGGAAGGCTATTCTGATTCCATCTTCTCAGAAGAAAGTTGGGTCAGTGTTCCAAGAATAACAAGGTTGGACGAATATTGCATCTACCGTGTGTATGATGTTTCATTTTTTATTCTTCTGAAATTTTATGCGTTATGTGGTGCCAGGATGGCCGCAATGTTAACGTTGATCCGCAACAATAGCCGGAATAAATATCGACGCTTTCAAATTGATCTTAAGACGAGAAATGTTATCAAGGCACACCTAAGTTCATGGTGGATGAAGAGATATGGTAAGAGAAAGAAAATTAAAGAAATGACAAATAATGAGTTATTGGAAACGGATATATATTTTACTGGCGACGATAAGAGGTGCTTGAAAATCTCATCTCGTGAAATTCGGAAAAAACCGTTTTTGATTCTCCTTATTCTTCTCAAGTATCCACAATTCACCAAAAGAGAGCGCCGGGGTCCGCCTCTGCCGATGAGAAAGGAGGTTGTAGAAGCTGTCAAGTTCGCATTGTGTTTCAATCGCTTGATTACAGAAGTAATCAACGATTACGCAACAGTCAGAGGTATTACTGATAAGCACGT
>JBDRLK010000531.1:0-2915 GCA_043813155.1 Pseudomonadota bacterium
ACGCCAACAGGGCCCTGATGGGTTCCAACATGCAGCGCCAGGCCGTTCCGCTCCTGCGGCCCACAGCCCCGCTGGTGGGCACGGGAATTGAAAAAATCGTTGCCCGCGATTCCGGCGTCACGGTTCTCTCCCGCTACAACGGAACCGTCGAAAGCGTCGACGCAATGAGGATCGTCGTCAAGTCAGTGGAAAACGGAATGGGCGACGTCCCGGAAATATACAACCTCATGAAATTCAGGCGCTCCAACCAGAACACCTGTTACAACCAGATCCCCATCGTGAAGAGGGGCGACAAGGTCAACCAGGGAGACATCATCGCCGACGGGCCGGCATGCCACAAGGGCGAGCTGAGCCTCGGCCAGAACGTCGTCGTTGCGTTCATGCCCTGGGCCGGCCACAACTTCGAGGACTCCATTGTCGTGAGCGAAAGGCTCATTACCGAGGACATTTTCACGTCCATTCATATCGAGGAGTTCGAGTGTGTTGCGCGGGATACCAAGCTCGGGCGCGAGGAGATCACGCGCGACATTCCCAACGTGGGAGAAGAAGCGCTCAGGAACCTCGATGACAGCGGAATCATTGTCATAGGAAGCCACATCAAGCCGGGCGATATTCTCGTTGGAAAGATCACGCCCAAGGGAGAAACCCAGCTGAGCCCCGAGGAAAAGCTGCTTCGGGCCATTTTCGGCGAAAAGGCGGCCGAGGTAAAAGACACGTCGCTGCGCGTTCCTCCCGGCGTAGAGGGAGTTATCATCGACGCCAAGGTGTTCGCCCGCAAGGGCGTCGAGAAGGACAAGAGGTCCAGGACCATCGAGGATGAAAATCGTTCGAGGCTCGAAAAGGACAAGACCGATACGGTCAAGATCATGCGCAACGGCGTCTACGGCAGGATATCGAAAATCCTCGACGGGTACATCACGCCAAGCAAGGTCAGCGATGACCGGGGCCGCGTGCTCATTTCCAAGGGCAAGAAGATCACGGAAGAGATTCTCGAAGGGATTCCGAAGAAGCACTGGAAAAATATTGCCGTCGGCACGAAGAAACAGAATGAGATCGACAAGCTGCTGACGTGGATGGTCGAAAGGATCGCCGAGGTCCAGGACACCTACGAGGAAAAGATAGCACGGCTCACGAAGGGCGACGAGCTGCCGCCGGGCGTTATCAAGACAGTCAAGGTCTTCATCGCCATGAAGCGAAAGCTTTCCGTGGGCGACAAGATGGCGGGCCGTCACGGCAACAAGGGCGTCGTCAGCAAAATCGTTCCGACGGAAGACATGCCCTACCTCGGCAGCGGCCGGCCCGTTGACGTCATTCTCAACCCGCTTGGCGTTCCCTCCCGAATGAACGTGGGCCAGATATTGGAAACGCACCTGGGGAGGGCCGCCTATGAGCTGGGCCTGAAAATCGGAGAAATAGCGGAAGAGAAGAAACTGTCGGCGGCGGGGCTCCGGGCGTTCCTCAAAGCGATCTACAAGGACGAGAACTCCCGCCAGATCATCGATGAAGCCGACGACGTGGCGCTTAACCGCTTCTGCCTCGGCCTTCGCCAGGGCGTGTTCTTCAGGTCGCCGGTCTTCGACGGCGCGCTCGAAGCGGAAATAAAAGCTCAAATGGAAAGGGCCGGGCTGGACCTTTCGGGGCAGGAGCTGCTTTTCGACGGCAGGACCGGAGACCCCTTCGATCAGAAAGTCACGATCGGCGTCATGTACATCATGAAGCTCCACCATCTCGTGGACGATAAGATCCACGCAAGGAGCATCGGCCCCTACTCTCTCGTCACGCAGCAGCCCCTCGGCGGAAAAGCCCAGTTCGGCGGGCAGAGGCTCGGCGAGATGGAGGTGTGGGCGATCGAGGCCTACGGCGCCGCCCACACGCTTCAGGAGTTTCTCACGGTTAAGAGCGATGACATCCAGGGCAGGACCAAGATGTACGAATCGATCGTGAAGGGCGACCAGACGCTGACCCCCGGCATCCCGGAGTCGTTCAACGTTCTCATCAAGGAGCTTCAGAGCCTTGCGCTGAACGTACAGCTTCTGACGGACGACCAGCATGAGGCGCAATAATGTAGTGCGGCCCTTCAGGGCCGCTTCATAGCGGGGCTAAAGCCCCGCACTACATAGAGAGGGTGAAATGAAAGACATTTACAGCTTTTTCGATAAACCCAAGACCCAGGAAGATTTTTGCGCCATCAGAATCAGCCTGGCCTCCCCGGAGCAGATCAAATCATGGTCTCATGGGGAAGTGAAAAAGCCGGAGACCATCAACTACCGGACCTTCAAGCCGGAAAGAGACGGGCTCTTCTGCGCCAAGATTTTCGGGCCGGTCAAGGATTTCGAGTGCATTTGCGGCAAGTACAAGAGAATGAAGCACCACGGGATCATCTGCGAGAAATGCGGCGTTGAGGTCATCCAGTCCAAGGTCAGGAGGGACAGGCTGGGGCACATCCAGCTTGCATCTCCCGTGGCCCATATCTGGTTTCTCAAGAGCCTGCCCTCGCGAATAGCGCTGACCCTGGATACGCCGATCAAGAGCGTTGAAAAGGTTCTCTACTGCGAGGCCTACGCCGTGCTGGACACGAAGGAAACCGATCTTGCCTACGGCCAGATCATGAACGAGGACGAGCTGCGGGAAGCCTTCGCCAGGTACGGCGAGGACTCCTTCGATTACGCCATGGGCGGCGAGGCCATCCTGAAGCTTCTCATGGACATCAATGTCACGGAGCTCAGCCAGCAGCTTCGCGATGAGCTGAAAAATACGACGAGCGATGCGAAGAGAAAGAAGATCTCGCGGCGCCTGAAAGTCATCGAATCATTCAAGGAAAGCACAAACAAGCCCGAATGGATGATGCTCACCATCATTCCGGTTCTGCCTCCCGATCTGAGGCCCCTCGTGCCTCTCGACGGCGGCCGGTTCGC
>JBDRLK010000532.1:0-8003 GCA_043813155.1 Pseudomonadota bacterium
CAGCCCCGCTGAAATTTGTCTCAGCGGGGCTAAAGCCCCGCACTACAGCCCCGCTGAAGTTTGTCTCACCGGGGCTAAAGCCCCGCACTACAGCCCCGCTGAAGTTTGTCTCACCGGGGCTAAAGCCCCGCACTACAGCCCCGCTGAAGTTTGTCTCAGCGGGGCTAAAGCCCCGCACTACAGGCGGTGTGATGGGCCTATGTAAACATTATCCTCCGCCGAAGCCTGGTTTTGCCCTTCTTCTGCGAGGCGATGATCCTTGCCGCCCCCAGCGCCGCGAGCCACAAACCGTCTTCCCCGAGCGACGGGCAAACCTCGCCGCCCACCCTGTAGACGTTCTTGATGCCTGTTTTATGTCCCAGCCCGATGAAAGGGCCGGAGGTCTCCTTGCGGTACTCGTAAAGCGACGGCATGAGGCGCGAAAGATGAAGAACCGGATCCTCTGTAAAGTGGGACTTCATGATGCGCTCCACCGGATCGATGCACTCGACGATGAAATCCTCGAGAAAAGGAATGACGGTCCCCAGGTTTGTGATGATGGCCTTGAGCACGTCCTTCGAGTAGGCCGGGGACGCCTTCAGGCTCCGGCGGTCGAGGATGTAGTGCAGGGCGATGCGCCTCACGTCCTTCTTTCCCGTTTCCCCGCCGTTCTCTATCTCGGCCCACAGGTAGTTGCTCTCGCGCAGCCTCCTCCCGCAGTCGAACACCGCGATGATGTTCGAGGCCATGGCTTCGGGGATGGCCTTCTTTTTCACCTTCATGGTCGTGGTGATGAAAAACCCGGTGGGCGCCATGTCCTCGCTTTTCAGGATATCCTCCTTGAGCGACCGGCCCTCATGGGTGAGCATGGCTCCCAGGCACTCGCTCTCCACGCCGGAAATGAGGAAATCACAGCCGATGAGCGAATCCTTTCCCGCCAGCCTGATCGTGGTCACCTTCCTTCCCTTGAGCGACACTTCCTCGATGCTTTCCGAGCTCCTTACCTCGCCGCCATAGGAGTCTATCTTGTCATGGAGGATTTTCTTGAGCGCCTTCGGGCCGCCTTCGAAGATCGCGCAGTTCCCGGTCATACGCTTGGTCAGAAAAAGAAAGCCCCCGGGCGCGAGGTCCTTGTGCTCGAGAAAAAGGTTGGAGGCGGCCACGGCCCGAAGAAAGCATCCATAGGCGGGATCCGAGACAACCTTATCGTAGTATTCGAACTCCCCGGCCTTGCTCCCGAAAGGCGTGCCGCGCAGCAGGAGGTCGATTCTCTTCTTCTCGATCAGCCCGTCGGGCGGAAGAAAATACTCTCCCTCGATGACCTTCTCCATTCCCTCCATTATCCCGGGAAGCATGGCGTCGAGCAGCTTGATGTCTTCCGCCACGTGCCCGAACTCCCGGTCGATTTCTTTTTCATAGGCTTCGCGGTCCGTGCCCACGTCGATGCGCGCCCCGGGCAGGATCACCTGGAAGAGCGGGTCGGGACGCCGCAGCTTTCTTCTTACCATGTGCGTGACGCCGAGCTCTTCAAAAATCCTGGTGACGAGCGGGCTCGTTATCGTGTTGAAAAGCTTAAGGAGGTTGTCGTCCTCGAGCTCCCCGTTTCCCACGACGAGGACTCTCAGGCCGCGGCGCGAGAGCAGCGCGCCGGCCGCCAGCGGCGCAAGCGACGTGCCCACGATGACCACGTCGTAAAACTCCTTGATGATCACGGCTCGAACCTCACGGCCCGATCGGACTCGCACCTCTCCTCGATGCGGCCGATCTCGAAGCTCTCGATTCCCTCCTTCTCCAGCGCGGCCCGGCAGGCCCCGGCTTCGCCGTTTTTCACGACGGCGATCATGCCAATGCCCATGTTGAAGGTCCTGAGCATCTCATCCTTGCCGACGCCGTTTTTCTCGATGAACCCGAAGATCTTCGGAACCGGCCAGCTGCCTGTTTTCAAGACCACGGCGAGGCGGTCCGGGAGGTTGCGGGCCGCGTTCATGACCAGCCCTCCGCCGGTGATGTGGGCGAAGCTGCGGGCAAGGCCCGTGGCGGCCAGGATCTTTACGTCCCTGGCGTAAATTTTCGTCGGCCGCAGCAGCTCCTCGTAGAGCGCACAGCCCAGCTCTTCAACCTTCCCGTCGAGCGGGAGCTCGAGCTTTTCGAGAAGCAGCTTTCTTGCGAGCGAGTAACCGTTGGAATGCAGCCCTGTCGACGCAAGCCCCAGGACCGCGTCCCCCGCGGCCGCGGACTCCCCGGTGATGATCTTGCCCCTGTCCACCACGCCCACGGAAAACCCGGCCAGGTCATATTCGCCCGGGTCGTACATGTCGGGCATCTCCGCTGTTTCGCCTCCCACGAGCGGGCACCCGGCCCGGCGGCATCCCTCGACGATCCCGCCGACGACCTGCTCGGCCGTGTCCACGTCCAGCTTCCCGCAGGCAAAGTAATCGAGGAAGAAGAGCGGCTCTGCTCCGCATGTGACAACGTCATTGACGCACATGGCAACGAGATCGATGCCCACCGTGTCGTGCTTTCCCGACGCAAAGGCCAGCTTCAGCTTGGTGCCCACGCCGTCGGTCCCCGAGACCAGGACCGGCTCCTCGAGACCCGGGGGGATTTTCACGAGCGACGAAAATCCTCCCACACCGGCCAGCACGTTGTCCGTGTAGGTCAACCTGGTTTTGGCGGAAATCCTCCTGATGAGCTCATCCGAGGCATCGATGTCGACGCCGGCATCCTTGTACGTTATCATTTCGGCCTCCTCGTATCCCTTGCGTGCCCCGTGTTCCCCCGGGCAGGGGCGGCTTTCATCCGCCCGTCGGATGGGAGCCTAAAGAGGCTGTGTCGCAACCCCCGTTGTGGCAGCCGCAGGCTTTAGCCTGCGCCGTGATGTCGTCGACAACGCAACCTGAAGGTTGCGGCTGCCAGGCAAAAATGTGGGTTGCGACACAGCCTCTAAAGGCTCCCCTGCCCTGGATTTCAATCCGCCGCTCCAGGCGACTAGTAGATATGGACGATGACCCACTTGCCCCTTTCCTTCAGCAGCTCGACCCTGTGCTGGGGCGCAAAGTCCAGGACGCCCCGGTTGCCTTCCATGACGACCTCGTCCTCGAGGTGGTCGCCCAGCACCATGATGATTTTTTCCATCTCCGCGCGCGCCAGGGGGTCGCCCCAGTGCTTTTCCAGTATTTTCGCATCGTCCTGCGACATGTACTTGGAAGGCATGAGCTGCGCGAGCACGTCCCATCTCTTTTTCCCGAAGGCCTTGATGAACGATGCGATGGCCTCCCCCGGGGTGGACTGCGGGTAAAAATCGATCAGGTCGGAATCAAGTTTCCAGGCGCCGTCTTCGAACACGAGCCTGGCGCTGTCGCCGTCCGCAAGCTCGAGCGTGGCACTGTACGTGATCTCAACGTCCTTCTTGTCCTTCTGGACGGCCTTGATGGACTGCAGGAGCCGGCGGATGTCCTCGTTCTCCTTTTTGCACAGCTCCACGAACTGCTGCTCGGCCACGGTCTGCTTGCGCGCAGAGGAAAGATACTTGTACAGGGCCGCGCAATCCTTGTTCTTGATCTGCTTCTCTATTTCCGAAAGGTCTTTTTTCAAGTCGCCGCCCCGGCTGCCGCAGGACAGGCAGAGGCAGGGCAGGGCAAGAAACAATGCAACTTGCAACGTGCAACTTGCAAGCTGAAGGTATCCAGTTGTCTTGGATTTTTTCATCTGCTGCCTATTTCCCTTTTGCTCACACGTTGGCGCTGTACTCAGGATTTATTTATCCTCAAATGACCGTGAATGTAAAGAATCCGGTACCAGATTGTTTTTCACCTGAATTTCTTTACATTGCCCGTGTTATGACCATATTAATCAGAAAGACGAAACGTTAACCATATATTCTCTTGGATAAACAAGCACAGCGCCGGCTGATAACAGCCCTTGCGGTTTCAGCCCTCTTCGCCGTCCTCCTGCTCGTGGCCCTGAACGCCTGGATGAAAAGCTCCCCCCTTCCCTTGCCCCTTCCCGGGCCCGAGAAAGGGAAGGCCGGTGCGCCGCAGGCCGCGCAGCCGGCGCCGTCGCCGGCGCCATCCGGACGGATTGAAATCCTTGTCCGTGACAGCCGGGAGCAGCCTCTTGCCGGAGCAAAGGTCACGCTCTGGGCCGCGTACCATTCATCCCTGCACGAAACCGAAAGCTCGCAGGCCGGCTCGGCGGTTTTCGAGGCGATTCCGGCCGGCGACTACCTGGTGGGCGCGCAGGCCGCCGATCTGATCCTTCACGACCGGGAAGAGCTGACCGTCACGACCGGGAAAACCACGCGGACCGTGATCGTGCTCGAGCAGGGCCTGGCCCTTTCCGGTACGATTTTCTCGGGAGGCAAGCCCGTTGCCGCCGCCTGTGTTTCACTCTACGCTGACGGCAAAGCCGCGACCTTCGAGTGCGGCGAAACAGGGGCTGACGGCAGGTTCTCGTTCAGTCCCCTGGGCCCGGGGCGCTACAGCTTGACCTCGTCGCTGGCGGGGCATAAAACAGAAAGGATTCCGCGCATCAAGCTCGCACGGGACCAGGCTGCCCCGTCCATCGCCATCGAGCTGAAAAAATTGACCGCTGTCAAGGGAGCCGTTCTGGCCGGGGACGGCGCCCCCGTGGAGGGCGCATCGCTCACGGTCCGGCAGGCGGAAAGCTCGAAGAAACAGGGGCCGTCCCTGATCTCCCTGCAGGACGTTGATCTTCCTCAGCCGGCGGACCACCCGAGACTGATTTCTTCGGGCCACCTGGGCATACTCAAAGGCCCGATCCCGGATTTCCCCTATGCCGAAGAATCTGCAGCAGCCCCGGAAGGCCGGGCAGCGGACAGCCTGCCCGGCTGCGGCTGCATGAAACAGGAGGCTGCCGACAGAACGGCTGTCTCGGATGTTTCCGGAGCGTTCCGGCTCAGCGTGGATGCGGACATGCCCTTTGATCTGACCGTATCCCATCCGGACTATGCGCCGCAGAAGCTCCTCGGGCTCAAACCCCTCGCGGCGGGGGGAAAAGGGGAAGGGGGGCTCGTTATCGAGCTCGACCGGGGCAGGGATGTTCACGGACGCATCACCACGCCGGACGGGCGGCTGCCGGAGAATCCCATCCTCTGGCTCGAGATGGGGGAGTTCAACATTGTTTCCGACATCCCCGTGGCAGGCGACGGGACCTTTCTCATTTCCCATGCCGCGGGGGCCCTTGTTCTCAATGTCACGGCCCCGGGGTTTGCCCATGAAAGGAAAAAAGTCACGGCTGAAAAAATCGGACCCGGCGAGATCATTACGATTACACTCATGCCGGACGAGGAAATCATGACCGGCAGGGTCGTTGACAGGCGCGGATTTCCGGTTGAAGGCGCATCCGTGCTCGTTGAGCCGGCGGGCGGCGAGGAAGACGGGGCCAGGCGCGAGGCCCGAAGCGATTCGGACGGTATCTTTTCCTTTGTCACGCTTCGCCCGGGCGGCTGGACGATTTCCATTGATCACTCCTCCTATTTCACGCTCCGCCGGACCGTGGAAGCCTGGGGCGAAGAGGAGGAGTTCTCGCTTCTCTATCCCGGAGGCATTGCCGGCTCGGTCACCGATGACCTCACCTACCTGCCCGTGGACACGTTCACGCTGACCCTGCGGTCGGGAGAAAGCCTTGAAAAATCAGAGGATTTCAGCGGCGGTTCCTTTGCCTGGCCCGACCTTCCGGCCGGGCCCTGCCTGCTCGAGATCGAGGCCCCGGGTTACGTGGGCCGGACCATGGACATAACGGTTCCGCCGGCTGAAGACAAGCTGGAAATAACGCTGGAAAGCGTGGATTTCTGGCTCATGCCCGCTGATCAATGAAAATGAGCAAACTGCGCCCAATCGCACACCGTCGAAAAAAGAACTTGCATTTTCTACTGATTTTCCTATATAATCGTCAGATTGTCATGATAAAAATAGGTTGCATAGATTTTCCGATCCCTCCATCCAAGTATTTCAAACAGTGGCGGCTGGTCGAGATTCAGCAAACCCAGACGCAATTTCCCGGTGAAGGCACGGTCCAGCGCTGGATGGCCGAAGCCCCGCCCGGCTTTGAGTTCGTTGTCATGGCTTCCCCGCTCATTACCACGGACCGGGACAGCCCTTACTTCAAATTTCAGAAGCCGCCGCGAACCAAGGCGAGCAACATCGGCTCTTTCCGGTTGAACGAAACCACGAAAAAGGCTCTGAACGAAACGTACAAGCTGGCCACTGCGGTAAAAGCGCAGTGCATCATTTTCCAGAGCCCTCCGGAATTCGGTCCTTCCCGCAATCACATCGACATGATGAAGCGCTACTTCAACGGCGTTGACCGGGGCAGGTGGACGTTCATCTGGGAATCGCTCGGAGACTGGCCGCCCAAGTCGGTCATCAAGCTCTGCGAGGGCCTCGATCTCATCCCCTGCGTCAACCCGCTGACATTCAGGCCTCTGCCCGAGGGGCTCACGGCCTACTTCCACCTGCCGGGGCCCGCAGGTTATCGGTCGCGGTACGAGGAGGAAACCCTGAAGGAAGTCCTTTCTGTTTGTGAAAAATACGAAGAAGTCTACTGTGTTTTCACGAACATCGACATGCACAATGACGCGCTGAGAATGCGCGAGCTCATTGAAAAATCGAGGTGGTAGCCGCCGCCCCCTTGTCCGGTTTCCCCTCGCTTTCAACCCTCCACTTCAGCTCCACGCGGCCCAGGGCGCCCTTGAAGACAAGGGAAAACGAGGTCAGCCTTGGCGACAGCACAGGCGCGAGCGTTTCGTGCTCATCAAGCGGGAAATAAAAGCGGAAGACCTCCCTGTAGATCGTTATATACTTGAAATAGGCTGCCAGCATGGGGGACGGCCTGTGGATCGAATTGATTTCATCGGGCAGCACTTCCACGCCCTCGCTGGTCAGCAGCGTGATCTTCCACGGGCTGTCGGGCCTGCGAAACTGGGCCCATTTTTTTTCGGAGGCTGTTGCGGCCACGACGAATTCGTTGGTCCTGTCAAAGGCTTCCCGCTCCTTCTTGAGCATCTCGGTCTTTGCCTTTTCGTCCAGGCCGTAATCATAGGCATAGCGGGCCACGTAGACCTGGCGCATCTCCCACGAAAGATAGGTCGCCGATACCTTCAGGCTGTTTTCCAGGGTATCGAGATTGTAGGCCTGGCCTTCCCGGCTCCAGGTCTCGAAGAGCCTCTCGTAATGCTTGGACTTGTACTCCTTGGTCACGACTTTCAGCGAGACGGGACGGGAATAGCACGCGCCCGCAAGCAGGAAGAGGGCGCAAAGGATGACGCTTCTATAACCCCTGTTTTCTCTCATCTTCGAAGAAGTCCTTTTTCTTGAAAATGGAAAGCAGCGGGATGTTCAAATCCTCGAGCACCCCTATGCCGCCCTCCTGCCTGTCCACCAGGACAATGGCCGCCATGACCTCGTGGCCTGCGGCAATGATCCTTTCCACGGCAAAGCGCAGCGAGCCCCCGGTCGTGAGCACGTCTTCCAGCACGGCCACCTTCGAAGGGCCCTTCAGGGCGCCCAGGCCGTCGATCTGTTGGCCCGTGCCGTGGTCCTTCTTCGACTTGCGGATGTACAGCGCGTCCAGGGGGGCGCCGTTCATGGTGGAAACCGTGCTGACCGCGCTGGCCAGCGGGCAGCCGCCGATGGCAACGGCGGCAACGGCGTCCAGGGGACCAAAGCCCTGCAGCGCATGGAGCAGCACGTGCCCCACGAGCACGTGGCCCTCGCCCCTGAGGATGACCTCCTTGCAGTCAATGAAGAAATTGCTCTTTTTCCCGGAGGCCAGGACAAACTCGCCCTTCTTGCAGGCATGGGTCGCGAGGAGCTCGAGCAGCTTTGCCTTCATTGTTGCCATGTCATTGCCTGTGCGCATTGAGCTTGAGTTTCCGGGTACGGGTAACGCTAGTTCACGGGAGGCTTAGGGCGCACTCAAAAATAGATTCACATTTCTGGACGCCGATCCATCCCGCCTGGCTGTGTTGCTGCACCCCGCCACTCGTCGGCGTAGAACGACTA
>JBDRLK010000533.1:0-2676 GCA_043813155.1 Pseudomonadota bacterium
GAAGCGCGCTTCCTGTCGCCCACGCTCGTGGCGGCCACGGGATCGGACGGGTTCGTTTTGTACGAGAGCGCCGGAGAGCCGCTGAAAACCCTGAACTACACGGACAAGGCGCTGCCGCCCGTTGCCGAGGGGCTCGGAGCGTCTGCGGACGGCAAGCTCGCCTGCGCCGGGGACAGGGACGGCACCATTGCCTGCTTTTCCACAAGCGAGCTGAAGCCGAGCGCCTACGGCAAGATGGCAAAGTCTGACGGCAAGGTCCCTTCACCCGGAGGCGGCTCCATCGCGCAGGCGCCGCCTCAGCAGCAGGCAAAAACCGCGCAGATCCTGGGCGAGATCTCGGGGCGCAAGGGCAAAGTGATCACGGTGAAGGTCTACACGTCCAACCTGCCCCAGGGAGGCGCCGGCGGCAGCCTCTTCAAGCACTTCGAGAAGAAGATCGGCTCCATGTCCATGTCCGGCTGGCTCGAGATCGCGGCCGTCAAGGTTAAAAAGACGGAGAGCAACAAGATTTTCCTGGAGATCAAGAAGGAAAAGAGCATCATGAAGGTCAGCGGCAAGAAGGTAGAGCACTTTGCGCCGGGCACCAAGGTCAAGCTCGAGGTCGAGGCGGCCGGGGACTGGAGCGAGAACGCGTTTTAACCCGCCCGGCGTTTGCCCATATCAGCCGCAGTCCGGGTTGTTGCCGTCGATGATTTTCAGACAGGCTTTCTCGCTCGTGTGATCGTCGGCCGGATCATCCCAATCCGTCGTGTGGCCAGGATATCGCCGTCAAAGACCATGGCGCTGACCCAGCGGTCCCCATCGCCCATCCACTCCCCGTTCCAGCCCTCCCCGCCGCCGCTGTCAAGTTGCGTGATGTAGTATAGCGATCAGTGTTTTTTTCCATGCACTGCGGGGGACGCGGAAGCAAGGCGGGGCCCCCACGAAACCGGCGAATCGATCCATATCGAACGGGTTCCGTGGGGTGCGATGAAATTGGAAGTTGTTTTAGAGCGAGCTCTTAGTAACGCCTGCCGCCGCCGCTTCTGCCGCCGCCGCCTCCTCCGCCTCCGCCGCGGTTGTCGTTGCGCGGGCGGGCTTCGTTCACGCTAATGGCCCTTCCCTTCAGGTCCTTGCCGTTGAGCGCTTCCATGGCTGCCTTGGCTTCTTCATTGCTGGGCATTTCAACGAAGCCGAAGCCTCTTGATTCCCCAGTGAATTTGTCCTTGATGACCGCGGCGCTCGACACCTCTCCGAACGTTTTGAACTCATTTTTCAACTCTTCTTCCGTGACCTCAAATGCGAGGCTTCCTACGTAAATATTCATTATAACCTCCTTTCATAATGGTTGTTGTAGAATGCAAATTCGATCGGCAATGAAGTGAGCCTTGATACAACCTTATGGGAGAAGCCGGTTCCAGACTAAGAATGAAAGGATTAGCTATCCTGAATGTCGTTCCAATTGTCTTACTGTCAATCCGTTTAACTTGCCTTACTACACAATGAACATTTAATGTCTTGTATATATAAACCATAAAAATGTGATTTGCAAGAAGTTTTTGAAAATAGTTGGGAGTGGTGTATTTGGTGGAATCCTTCATGTTTGATTGCAAGGGGCCGGGCCTTGAATCTTGAATTTCATCCCTTATTTCTATGAAATTTTTTCATAGCGCAAAGAATGGAAAGCTTGCTATGAAATAATTTCATAGAAAAACCCCGAAAAATTCATGATTCAAGGCCCGGCCCCTTCGGGAACCGTGAATGGACCCTCAGCGCTGTTTTTCCCGGACAACTCATGGTATATAAGTTATTATTGCACGATCAGGATATTTTTCCATGATCTGAGGGAAGATGCCATGAAGAAAAGCCTGTTTGCCTGCCTGCTCCTCCTGCTGGCGCCGGGTCCGGCCGGAGCGGATACCTTTTATGTCAATTGCGAGGCGGACAGGGACGATTACGACGGACGCTCGCCCGAGGAGCCGTTCAAGACCATTCAGCAGGGCGCGGACGCGCTGTCCGGCGGCGACGAGCTCGTGGCAGCGCCCTGCGTGTATTACGAGCAGCCCGTGATCCGCAGCCCGGGCAGCGACGCGGAGAACCCCGTGTGGATCAGGGCCCATCCGCCGGGCGAGGCAACGATCAGCGGCATGTGGCCGGAGGCGGCCCTGGGCGAGGCGGCATGGCGGGACGAGGGAGACGGCGTCTTTTCGGCAGAGCACGGCCCGGCTCTCTTCGGTTCATACGAGGGGACGTTCCTTTTCAGGCGTAACGCTCTCGAAGATCTTCGCAGTGAAAGCGTCACGTTTTACAGCGATATCAGGCGCGCAGATGTGACCGTTGACATGCCGGACCACGGCTTTGCGTGCGAGGGCGGCCGGATTTACGTGAAGCTTCCGGGCGGTGCGGACCCGTCGGGCGAATCGGTCCTTTTTTCCCCTCCGACCTGGGGGGAAGACGGAGAGCTCCACGCGGTCCTGGAGGTCGCTGCCGCCACGCACGTGATCATCGACGGGTTTCGCGTGGAGGGGTCGGGCACAAACTGCGTCTGGATCAATTCAGACAGCACTTTTCCCACGGTCCGCAACACGGTGCTGTCTTATTGCGTGCAGGGGCTGAGGCTCCCGGACGACAGCATCGTGGAGTGGAGCGAGTATGTTTACCCGGGTTTTTACGATTTTGCCGAATACCTGAGAGCCC
>JBDRLK010000534.1:0-4001 GCA_043813155.1 Pseudomonadota bacterium
TGGCCGATCATTTCATCAGGAATTTTAATTTAGAGTTCGGGAAAAACATTTCCGGGCTGACCGATGATGCTCTCGATTATCTCAATTCCAATCGTTTTCCCGGGAATGTCCGCGAGCTTTCGAATGTCGTCGAGAGAGCCGTGGCGCTGGAGTCGGGCGAGAGGATCTCGCTGGACACGCTGAAAGAGGGGCTCAACATGGGAAGGGGGGAGGACCCCGAGAAAAGGGGCCTGGAGGATATGAGCATGCAGCTCGAGCGCTACGGCATCGAGGGCTGCCTGGGCATGATAGAGGAAAAAATCCTGCGGCGGTACATGAAACAGCACGATGGGGACAGGACGAAAATCGCGGCCAAGCTTGGTATCACGGTCCGGTCCCTGCGCTACCGCCTGTCCAAATACGGCCTCGTGTCGGACTCACCTGCTTCGGAATTCAACGACGAAGCGTGAGGAACGACGAAGCGTGAGGATAGAATCAGCCTTCAGCTGTCAGCAGCCCTCAGCCCATTTTTTACTCATTGAGTTTTTCGTGGAGGCGGTGGTGGTGAAGCTGAAAGCCGATAGCTGAAGGCTGACAGCCAATAATCAAAATAATCTTGACAAAATCAAAATAGTTCCTACTATATGCCTTCATCAATAATACGAGGTATTAATGCCGACAATCAATCAGCTGGTACGTAAAGAACGGTCAAGCAAGATAGTCGCGAAAAAGGCGCCGGCCCTTCAGAGCTGTCCGCAGAAAAGAGGCGTGTGCGTAAGGGTTTACACGACTACGCCCAAGAAACCGAACTCCGCCCTGCGAAAGGTCGCCAGGGTCAGGCTGACAAACGGGATGGAGGTGACCGCCTACATCCCCGGCGTGGGTCACAATCTCCAGGAACACTCGGTCGTGCTCATCAGGGGGGGGAGGGTCAAGGATCTTCCCGGCGTCCGCTATCACATCGTCCGCGGAACGCAGGACGCCCTGGGCGTGGACACGAGGGCCAAGGCACGCAGCAAGTACGGAACGAAAAGGCCCAAGACGGCAAAGTAAAGTGAGGGTTTGAAATATGCCGAGACGAAGAGAGATCGCCAAGAGAGGGATCATACCGGATCCCCTGTACAACGACATTCAGGTTGCCAAGTTCATCAATGTCATCATGCAGCGAGGCAAGAAGAGCACGTCCGAGTCCATCGTGTACGGCGCTTTCGACATCATCAAGCGGCGGCATAAACGTGACCCGATCGAAACGTTCCAGAAGGCGCTCGACTATGTAAGGCCGAGGTTGGAGGTCAGGAGCAAGAGAATCGGAGGCGCGACGTACCAGGTCCCCCGAGAAGTACCGTTTGACAGAGCCATGGCGCTTGCCATGAGATGGATAAAATCCTATTCGACGCAAAGGGGTGAAAAATCTATGAAGGAGAAACTGGCTTCTGAGCTCATTGATGCAAGCCAGAAGCGGGGAAACTCGGTAAAGAAGTGCGAAGACACGCATAAGATGGCGGAGGCCAATAAGGCTTTTGCCCATTATCGCTAGACCCGGATCGCTTCTTTCCAATCATTCACTTCCCCAAGAGCCTATCAGAAACCTTGCTCCGTCGGCCGGGATGGAGTTTTCGGACAGGTTCTTATCGTTCAGGCATCAAAGAGCAGGCGATTAAATATCCGCATCGGAATGTGCTGAATTCGATATGGCTTTTTGGCGACAATGCTTTGTTCATGGCTGATGGCAGCAGGATTCGAGGAATCGAGGATTCAAGGAAAAACTGCGAAACACCTTCACTTGACCCCTCGAATCCTTTAATCCTTGTGCCGGAAGGAGGTGGAGGCCGGCGTGGACTTGCGAGCGAAGCGAAGCAAACACCCTTTGCCGATCGAATGCGAGGCATAGTTATTGGTCTTCATGGTGTGCGGCCCTCCAGGATCGTTTTCACGGGGTCCCGGCCCCGCGCACCATGGGCGTATTAGCGAGCCCTGGAATGTCGAAGGAATTGCTGCAGAACACGAGGAACATCGGCATTGTCGCGCACATCGACGCGGGCAAGACCACCTCGACCGAGCGCATCCTGTTCTACACGGGGATGATTCACCGGATAGGCGAAGTGGATGCGGGCACGACGGTTACGGACTGGATGAAGCAGGAGAGGGAGCGCGGCATCACGATTACATCCGCCTCGGTCTCGTGCCAGTGGAAAATCTACACCATCAACATCATCGACACACCGGGGCACGTGGACTTCACGATCGAGGTTGAACGGTGCCTGAGAGTTCTCGACGGCGCCGTCGTCGTGTTCTGTGCCGTGGGAGGCGTCGAGCCCCAGTCCGAGACAGTCTGGCGCCAGGCCGATAAGTTCCGCATTCCGAAAGTGGTCTTTGTCAACAAGATGGACAGGGTGGGAGCGGACTTCGAGCGCGTGTGCATGCAGATCAAGGGCAAGTTCGGCGTCGAGCCGGTCGTTGTCGTCCTTCCCGACGGCGGGGCGCAGGATTTCAAAGGTGTCGTCGACCTCATAGAGTGGAAATACCTGACCTTTGACGAGGAGAGCATGGGAGCGAATGTCACCCGGGGCGATGTTCCCGATTCCATTGTCGAGGTTGCCCTCAGGCACCGCAAGAACCTGCTCGAAGCGGTCGCCGACGCCGATGAAGAGGCGATGGAGCAGTACCTCGAGGACGACACGATCGATGCGCTGAAAATCAGGCAGGTGGTCAGGGCGATGACGCTGAGCGGAAAAGCGGTGCCCGTCCTTGCAGGAACGGCGCTCAAAAACAAGGGAATCCAGCCGCTCCTGGGCGCCATTGCCGATTTCCTTCCCTCGCCCATGGACGTGCCTCCCGTCGAAGGCTTCAGCCTCGACGGCGAGACCATGGAAAAGCGCCAGCCGAATCCCCAGCTGCCCTTTGCGGCGCTGGCGTTCAAGATCCAGGACGATGTATTCGCAAACCAGCTGACCTACCTGCGCATCTATTCGGGAACGATAAAGATCCAGGAGCCGGTGCTGAATGCCACGCAGGGCAAGAAGGAGAGAATGAGCAAGCTCGTAAGGATGTACGCCAACAGGAGGGAGGAGCTGCGCAAGGCCGTTGCAGGGGACATCGTGGCGGCCGTGGGGCTCAGGTGGACGAAGACGGGCGACACGCTCTGTGACGTGAATAAACCGCTTCTCCTGGAAAAGATCGAATTCCCCGATCCCGTCGTGTTCCGCGCCATCGAGCCGAAAATGAAGGCGGACGAGAACAGGCTGGAGGAGATTCTCGAGCGCATTGTCGGCGAGGACCCGAGCTTTCAAAGCAGGACCGATCCCGAAACCGGGCAGAGGATCATCTGCGGCATGGGGGAGCTGCACCTCGAGGTCATCGTGACGAGGATCCAGGACGATTACAGGATCCCGGTCATCGTCGGAAAGCCGCAGGTCGCGTTCAGGGAGACCGTGACGGCGACGGCGAAGGCGGAGGGGACGTTCGACAAGGTCATTGCGGGCAAGCAGCAGTGCGCGAGCGTAAGCGTGAAGGTGGGCCCCGCGGACAGGGGAGCAGGGTTCGTGTACGATGACGAGTGGGAGGACCCGGGCATTCCGGAGAACGTGCGCACCGCCATGATGGAGAGCATCAGGGACGGCATGTCGGGCGGGGTCCTGGCCGGCTATCAGTGCACCGACGTTCACGTGACCGTTCTTGGCGGCAGCTACGACGAAAGGATTTCAACGGAGATGGCCGTAAGGGCGGCCTCCGTAACGGCGCTGAGGGACGCGCTGAGAAAGGCGAGCTGTGTCCTGATGGAGCCGGTGATGTCGATCGAGATCGTAACCCTGAAAGACACGGTGGGCGACGTGATCGGAGATTTCAATTCGAGGAAGGGGAAAGTGATAGAGATGGAGCTGCGCTCGGAGTTCCAGGTGATAACGGGCATGATCCCTCTGAGGGAGACGTTCGGTTACGCCACGCAGCTCAGGAGCCTGACCCAGGGCAGGGCTACGTACCATATGCAGTTTCTCCACTTCGAGCCCATGGAGACAAAGGGG
>JBDRLK010000535.1:0-12023 GCA_043813155.1 Pseudomonadota bacterium
CAGCAATCAGCACTCAGCTTCGAGGAATCGTTCCTCCAAAAGCTGAAAGCTGATCGCTGACCGCTTTTTTGCTGCGGCCGAAGGCCGCGATATGAAATAATTTCATAGAAAAACCAAGAAAAATTCAAGATTCAAGGCCCGGCCCCTTCGATTACGGACTTCGAGCAGAGGGGCGTGAATCCCCCCACCGCGCTCAAATCTGGTTCAATGATAGGATTTCCTTGTAAAGAGAGTTCCCGGACCAGGCAAAAAGCTTCAGGGAGCCGCCTTTATTGCCGAAAACAAGCGGCAGCTCGATCCTGTTCCACTTTCCTTGCTTCTTGCCGTCAACGCACAGGATGTCCTTTCCGATTTCGTTCACGATCCATGCCGCGGCCGACGAATCGGCGGCAAAAGTGACCGATTGATAGTCCACGGGGCCGCCGCAGCCCTGCAGCACGCCTTTGTCCAGCGGCGTAAACAGGGTCTTGCCTCCGCTGTCCAGGGCGGCGAAAAAGACCTTTTTCCCGTTATCCGATATGCCGAGCCCGCTTATTTCCTTCCAATCGGAGCCGCCTTCCCATGACTTTTCAACGCTGCAGCCGCCTGAAAGAAGGGTGACCCTCCTGCCGCCCTTTTCGTCGATTGCGGAAACGGCGCAGGCGTTCCCCTTTGCTGAAAAAACGATGTCATGGAAAGCCGCCGCCTGAAGGCATTTTTTGTTTTCCACGTACAGCGTCTCGCCGTTTTCATCCGTCGCGACATACACATCCGGCGACCGAAGCAGGCGCAGCTTGGGGGCGCTGAAAACCGGTTTACCGTCGGCCACGAGCTTCTGCTCGCCCCCCTTCGTAACGATGTACGCGATGTGCTTTCCGTCGCTGCTCCAGGGGTTTTTTAAGCTCACGGCGGCGCTCGAGAAATGTTTCTTGTCGCCTATCATCACGTGCCGAAGCTTTTTGAGTGCGATCAGGTAGGCGACCCTGGTCCCGTCGGGAGAGAACCAGGGGAAGGCAAGCTCGCCGAATTCTATTTCCTCGGTGTAGTGTCCGGCCGAACCGATCTTGTTTCCGTCGTGCACGATCCAGTAGAGCGGCAGGTTCCACGACCGCCACTTTACGACACTGAAGGACACGGATTTTCCGTCTTCCGATATTCTGAGGCTGTACGGGATGATGTCCGGATAACTGCCGACGAGCTTGCCATTGTGAATGACATGCGCATTGTCGGCGGCCTTCTTGTGCTTTCCCGTCATGTCGGACTTGAATTGCCGGCTGCTGCCCGCAACGAAGGTGAAGCCGCCGAGGTCGGGCGTGGCGACGAACTCCTGGATGTACTCGCCGTCTTCAAGGGAGCTGAGAGGAACTTTCGGCACATCTATTTGTCCGGGAATATGGAGGGCTTTGGAAAAGCGGCCCTGAAGGGCCGCACTACCGCCGATTTGATTTTGTGAGCGGCATTTCGCCTTTCCGCCCGGTGCGGAAACCAGATTGACAAAGAACAGGATATATGCCAATTGTCTGCTTCGATGCATAGTCGAATATATGGAGTCAGACCGTGAATTCTCGAATCTGCAAACAAGTCGTGCAGCGTTGGAGGTCCGGTCGAAATTAACGATTCATGATCTGATGCCGCATATTGTTGTTCAAGTAGACGTCGTTGTCAAGAATAAGGACGTTTCATGAAAACATCCGCCCATGCTTTCCCCCCGGGACCGGCCGCAGCGCCGGCGGCGCTGCTTCTGTGCCTGCCCCTGCTTTCCTTCTGCGGGTCCGGGATAAGGGGAACAGGCGGCAAGGGCGCAGGCAGCGGTGCCGGCCCGAGCTGCAGGTGGGATTCCGACTGCTCCGGCGGTCTTCTCTGCATCGCGGGAGCCTGCCGCAAGGACCTGTCCGGGGCCGGCGGCAGCTGCCATTCGACGAAAGACTGCAGGTTCGGCCTGGATTGTTCCGAGGGAGCCTGCCAGGAAAGGGGCGGTGCCGGCATCGGCGATAACTGCTTCCGCGATGAGAATTGCGGGGAAGACGCCTTCTGCATCCAGTCCGTGTGCCGGGACAAGGTCAGCGTCAAGGGCGGCCAATGTGTTTTCAACCGCCATTGCGAAGGCGGGCTGGTCTGCCTGAACGGGGAGTGCAGCGAGATGCGCCTTGCCGCGGCGCCGGCCGTTTCGTCCTGCTATTACGATACCGACTGCTCCTTTCCCCTGAAATGCGTCGGCGGTGTCTGCCTGGCGCCGGGCACGATGGGCATGGGTGTGGGCGAGTACTGCTCCTCGGCGAGCGTATGCAAGAGCGGTCTTTTCTGCATAGCGGGAAAGTGCGCGCCGTCGCTCTCGACCCAGGGAGGCGGGTGCACCAACGATACGGAGTGCCAGCCGGGTCTCTTCTGCATCACCGGTGTGTGCAAGGCATCTCTCGCGGCCGCCAATGAGAAATGCCTTTCCACCGGCGAATGCCAGGGGGGGCTCGTGTGCTTCAAGGGCCTGTGCCAGCCTGTGGGCAACGGCGGCGTCGGCGGTATCTGCGCCGGTGACGGCAACTGCGGGCATCCCCTGAAGTGTCTCGAGTCCCAGTGCACGCGGCGCAAAAAGGCCGGCTTGAATGAAAAGTGCGGCGATGACATGGACTGCAACGAGAATTTCTACTGCATCATGGGCAAATGCGCCGCCAACCTGTCGCCCATCGGGGGTCCCTGCCAGGTCAACGAAGACTGCGACGACAGCTACGATATTACCCTGTGCCTGAAGGACAAATGCGTGCAGCTCGGCGACGGCTCCAAGGGGTCGGTGTGCGAGTTCGACGAGGACTGCAACTATCCCCTGGCGTGCCACAATTACCAGTGCAAGGGGGGCAAGAAAACGTCGGGCAATATAGGGGACAAATGCCAGCAGGACGGAGACTGCAACGACGCCTACTGTGTTCTTGGAAAGTGCACGTATGATCTTCTTCCGGACGGGTCCAAGTGCGCCGCTGACCTGGATTGCGATTCAGGCCTGTGCCTCAAAGGCAACTGCAGGATGAACTACTTCATGCCGGGGGAGGCATGCGATCATGACAGCGAGTGCGAGTATTTCATCTGCATCAACAAGATCTGCCAGGCCGACGCTTCCACTCTCGGCGGTCCCTGCGCCAAGGATGATCACTGCCTGATTCCCTACCTATGCATTGCCGGCCAGTGCCGCGGCGACCTGAGCAATGCAGACGAGGATTGCGCGGCGGACGACGACTGCAAGGCCGGGCTTTCCTGTGTCAAGAATAAGTGCAGGAAGCAATAGATGTCGATGTTAAAAAATCTGCAAAATTCATGTGCAGATTTTTTTTTGATTTCGACGTGAGAAGCCAGGTGCCAGAAGCCAGAAGTCATAATGAGGGGTTTTCCCGCATCTGGCTCCTGACTCCTGGATTCCGGCTTCTTACGTTGCGCTGAAGGCGCAACTTGCAAAATAATATTGTTTTCTTTGCCGGGCTTGGCTATAGTTGTCGAAGGTTGCGATGAAGAGTCCCTTCCTTGTATTTCTGCATCTTCTGGCCGGCAGCGCCGCTTCGGTCATTTCCTATCCCATGCGCATGGGAGCATCGGGCGGCAAATTTACCAGGAGGTTCGAGGGCGAGAACCTTTTTACCGTCGATGTTGAGACGAGACAGCTGCTGGAAAAAGCGTCGCAATGTCTCTCCTGCGGCAGATGCGAATATTTCAGCACCGCGTCCGAATCCGCTGCGGTCCGTTTTCCCGTCAATGCGGCGAATTTCATCATGGACACGAGGTCCATCAACGATGTAAACCTGATCAGCGAGAGATTGAAGGAAATGAGAGGCTTCAACCTTGCCGGGATGGAAAAAAACTGCCCCGTTAATATGCCCTTCACCGCGCTCGTCGATCGTGTGGAGGGCCTGGTGAAGCGGCGCCGTTTCGAAGATTAAATTTCCCATGCAGCTCGTCATTTCGGCTTCACGCCGCACGGACCTGCCCGGGTTTTTCGCGGACTGGACGATAGCGAAGATCAGGAGAAAACGAAGGCCGATTCACTCGGTATTTTTCTGGACCAAGCACCCTGAAGCTTTTGCCGGGCAGCGGCCTCTGGCCGGCTTCACGCGCTACGGCATAGCCAACCCGTTTCTTCTTCTCACGGTCACCGGGCTCGGCGGATCGGCCATCGAGCCGAATGTTCCGGCCTGGCGTGACGCGGCGCCGATCATGCCTGAGATTGTAAAGACCTTTCATGGCGAGCCGCTCAGAATCAGGTGGCGCTTTGACCCGGTCCTTCCCGGCGTCGGCGCGGAAAAGCTGTTCGTAAAAATTGCCCCGAAGATGAGGGACCTGGGCATAAGGGACTGCATCATCTCGCTTCCGGCGGCCGTCAGCCTCAAGGGGGGGCTGGCCGGGCAGTATTCGGCCGCCGGCCTCGGCCGGTGGGAAGAGGCTGATGCGCGCGCGACCGTGGAAAAAATCCTGGACAGGGCCGGAACCTATGGCGTCAGGATCTTCTCCTGCGCCACGCCGCGGCTTACGAGGTGGTTCGGGTCGAGCATCGAGCCCGCGTCATGCATCAGCGCCGCGCTGGCCACATCCCTGCATCCGGATAAGGTCCTGCTGGAGCACTGCCGCGACCCATACCAGAGAAAGCGCTGCACCTGCACGAAAAGCGAGGATATAGGCTCCTACACCGACACGCTGTGCCGCTCGGGCTGCGCCTACTGCTACTCGAAGGCAGGCGGGCCTGATAGCGGCACAAATGAAAAATGAATATTGAAGAATGAAAAATGCGCGATTGCCGCCATTCCGGGATTCTCGCCGCGGGATCGTATCAACGCCAGGTGGTGTCGTCGCGGAAACGGAGGGTCGCGCAGTAGGTGCTCAGAAGCCCCACGATGGCAAAGAGCTCGGAATCGTCGAGCTCGAGGGCGGCGCGTCGTGAACCTCGTCTCTAACGGCGCTGCAAAGGTCCTCATTCGAACGAGTCCGATTTTCGCACCCGCGTGTCCCTGTCCACGTAATGGGCCGTGACGAGGACGCGGTCATGGCGCGAAGGCAGCCCGCATCGTTTCAGCGTCTGGTGGAAGATCATGGAACAAAGTGTGCCATGCGTTTGGCACACATCGTGACACGTTTATCAGGGGCGATTATTCGGCAGGTGAGTCGATCATGATGTCTTCCTTGACCTCTCCGTCAATGTCGTCGTCCACGACGTCCTCGATTTCCTCCCCGTCCTCCGCATCCGCCACCTCTTCGATTTCCTCAATTTCCTCGACATCTTCAGCGTCTATCAGCTCCTCTATTTCTTCCGCGTCGATGACTTCCTCCACCGGCTCGGCATCCTCGCCGTCGCTGACCGGGACATCTTCGAGCTCGATGATATCCATCGGTTCCTCCTCGGCCACGTCCTGGACGGTGTCTTCGACAGGATCCTCGGCCACGTCGGGCAGCTCGACGGGGACATCCAAAGGCAGATCGCCGGCCGCGTCGGGCGGCGCGTCCTGCATGTCGGCCGGAGCGTCGGCGATGATATCCAGCATGCCGTCCGTGGCCGCGTCATCCAGCGGAGGCGTGGGCTGCGGCGTGAGCGAGCAGCCGCCCAGTACCAGGATCATCAGTATGCCGTAGAGCCGTTTCATCACTTCCGCCCTTTCTTTCCATTATATAAAGCAAAAGCCGTGCCTGCAAGAAAAAAAGCGCAGAGACCTCTGCGCTTTTTTCCGGCCCGCCGCCATCTCCACCGCCCCCTATTGGCTTTTGGCCCGACCACAGCCTCCAATTCCACCTGTTGGCTTTTGGCTTTCGGCAAATGGAGGCTGTGAGGTGGAGGCTGAGCAAAAAGCCAACCGATGGGTGCGGCGGCAGGGGAGGGGCCATCAGCAGGCGGTGGCGGTTGTGGAGGATTTATACCAATCCGTATTTTTTAAGCTTCCTGTAGAAGGTCCGTCGGGGGATTGCGAGTATTTCTGCGGCCTTCGACTTGTTCCATTGATATTTTTTCAGGATTTCGATGATTTTCTTTTTTTCCTTTTCCTCGCCGGCCGCCAGGGCGGGGCCCGGCCCTTCGCCGGCCGTTGCCTCGCGGGAGGCCGTTTTTTCCTTTTCGAGAAGGAAATCGAAGTTCGCCGTGTCGAGCAGCTTGCCTTCCTCGAGCACCCAGGCTCCCTGCAGCGCGTTTTCGAGCTCCCTGATGTTGCCGTACCATGGGTATTCGAGCAGGAACTTCATGGCCTTCCTCGATATGACCTTTTTCGGTGTCTTCATTTTTGCGCTGAAGGCCGTCAGGAAATGATCCACGAGAAGGGGGATGTCGTCCTTTCTGTCTCGCAGGGGCGGCAGCATGATGGTGACCACGTTCAGTCGGTAGTAGAGGTCTTCGCGGAACTCCCCTCTTTTCACGAGCCGCTCCAGGGGCACCTGGGTGGCGGCCAGGATCCTGGCGTTCACCTTTTCTTCCCTGTCCGATCCGATGGGCCTGACCTTTCCCTCCTGCAGGACCCTGAGCAGGTCCACCTGCATTTTGAGCGGCATGGCCGGAATCTCGTCGAGAAGGAGCGTGCCCCCCGAGGCCGTGGAAAAAAGGCCTTTGCGGCCGGCCGCGGCTCCCGTAAAGGCCCCCTTCACATGGCCGAACAGCTCGGATTCGAGGAGCTCCGGGGGAAGCGCCCCGCAATTGACGGGTATAAACGCTTTCCTCTTCCGATCGCTGCCAAGGTGAATCGCCCGCGCGACGAGCTCTTTTCCCGTGCCGCTTTCGCCGGCGATAACGACGGGCACATCAGACTCATCGAGCCTCTTTATGGTCTCGAATATTTTTCCCATTCCCGCCGACGCTCCCACCATGCCGCGGAACGTCGTGTCCCTGGAAAACAGCTCCCTTGCGGTCTTGAGCTGCATTCTCGTCTCGCGCAGGGCTTTTGTCCGTTTTTCGAGGAGCCTTTCCTTTTCCCTCGAAAGCGTTTCGACTTGCTCTATCCGTCTTTCGTTTTCAAGAAACAGCCGCGCGTTCTCCATGGCCACGGCAGCCTGGTCTGAAAAAGCCGACAGGAGGTCCTTTTCCTCGGGCGGGATCAGGAGCGCTTTCGATGAATGATTCTCGAGGTAAATGGCGCCCGTTACCGACCCTGCCGACCGGATTGGAACGCAGATGATGGACTGCAGCCCGAGCTCGTGCACGCTTCTAGCGCTCGAGAAGCGCTCGTCCGCCGTTGCCGAGATCGTGTAGACGGACTCGCCTCCCTCGAGCACCTGCCGGGCGATGGACTTGGAGAACTCGATGTGCTCCTTCGGCACCCTGAGCGAGTCGAAATCCCTGGCCACGGTGACCGCCGGGCTGCCGGCCTCGTCCGGCATGAGCAGGAACCCGCGCTCGGCGCCGGTTACCTCGATCGACGAATCGAGGATCAGCTCGATGAGGGCGCCGAGGTCGCGTTCGGCCGCGAGCTTCCTGTTGATTCTCATGAGCCTGGTGATGAGCTTCTTCATGGAATCGGCCAGCGGCCGGCCCGGGGTCCGGGCCATGGAAACCGTCTCGAGCAGCTCGAATGCTTTGCGTCTTTCGTGGACGCCCCTGAACGAGACGCCGAGACGGCCCGGCAGCTTTTCCTCGAGGCTTTCGATGTGCGCCGCGGCTTTTTCCACGTGCCGCATCGCGTTGTCGTAATCCTTCCGGCAAAAGCTCATCTGCGCCATCAGGACATCGATGCGCCAGGAAAAGTCGTCGAACTCGTCTTTCTGGTCCCGGCATATTTCTATGGCCTCTTCGATGTGCCCGCGCGACTCGTCCCTGTCGCCGCGCAGCCACAGCTGCCTTGCCCTTGCGATGTGGTACCGGGCGCTCAGCAGCGTGCCCTCGGCGGCCAGGGCGATCTCTTGCGCGCAGTCCAGGAGCTCCTCTATTTCGGCCTCCCTGAGGGGCGACGGGCCGGAGAGGACCGAGGGCATCAGTATGTCGACGATCTCGAGCTTCACTTCCGCTTCCTCCCACCTGTTGCCCGTCTGCTCGAAGATCGAATCCGCGGTCCTGAACCTCCTCTCGGCTTCGTCCGTCTCTCCCTTTCTCGCGGCGATCTCACCGGCTGCCGCCTGCGCTCTGGCTTCCAGGATCTTCTGCCCGAGCCCGGCCGTATCCCCGAGCGCCCTCTTGATTTCCAGCCCGGCCTGCTGGAGCATCCCGAGGAAACCAAGAAGCATGCAGTAATTGATCCTGGCGCTGGCGCAGGTCGCCTTCTGGCCGCTTCGCGTCGCAAAATCGATGGCGGAAAGGCAGTAGTTGATGCATTCCTCGAAATTGCCCTGCCTGTGAAGGATGGTGGCCAGGTTCAGATAGTTCTGGGCGAGCCGCCCCAGGTACCCGTGCTTTTCGCAAAGAACGATCGCCTTGCGGGTGAGGTCCCCCGCTTCCTCGAGGTTGCCCCACATCTGCTGAGCCATGGCCCTGTATCCGAGCACCTTGATGGCGTGTATGTTTTCTTTCCGGCCGGCGGCGAGCTCGTCGGCCCTGTTGAAAGCCGCCAGGGCCTTTTTCTTCCTGTGCCTGTAGAGGTGCACGGCGCCCTCGGTGCACAGAAGAGAGACCCTGCTTTGCCCTGAGTCCCCGTCCTCGACCTGCATGCCCGCGGCGATCCTTTCGAGCGCGGCGTCGTAGTCGCCTTTTCGAAGCAGCGCATCGGAAAGGGCCACGATCGCTTCAAGGCGCAGGGACGCGGGCCCGTCGGGCGAATCGGCAACCCTTTCGAGAGCGCCGATGCCCGCTGCAGTGTCGCCCGAGGCTATCATGCAGGCCCCGGCCAGGAGCTCTTTTTTCAGCCCGTGCTCGACGCTGTCTCCTGTTTCGAGGTTATCGAGGCGCTCGAGCGCCTCTTCTATCCTGCCCGCTTCTATGAGGATTTCCGCGAGAAGCAGCCTCGGCTCGACGGCCCTGCCCGACCCATCGGGAATGGTTGCGAGCAGGGATTCGAGAAGCATGAGCGCTTCGGCCGCCCTTCCCGCCGCTTTTTTCCCGCCCGCCTCAAGCAGCACGGCCCCGGCAACGCCGGCCGCCTCGCCCGCTTCGATAAGGTGAAGAAGCCGCTGGGAAGCCCGCCCGGGCAGGCTCTCGAGATGGTTTGCCCACTTTTTGTGGACGGCTTTCCTCTCCTCCGCGCCGGCCAGCCGTCTCAAGGCGTCTTTGAGAAGCCCGGAAGAAATCTCGAGCCGGCCTGTCCGGCCGGATACCAGGAAATCCGCGTTGACATGCTCCGATGCTTCCTCGACGCCGCCCATGCCCGCGATGCGCGCGGCATCGCGAAGGGATACAGGCTCATAGTGAAGGGCGACGGCCAGGACAAGCGCTTTTTCCTCTCTTCCGAGAGCGTCGAATTTCTCCATCCACCTGCCGCCGAGCCAGCGGGATGGCGCCCATGCTTTCAGCGCCGGCCCTTCCAGGGCGGGTCCGGCCGAAGCCACGTGCTCGATGGCCTGAGACGCTGCGGCGAAATTGCCGCCTGAGACTTCCTTCACCCATGACACGGTCGCGGGATCGGCCCTTCCTGCGACCATGCCCAGCATGTACCTTATCTCCTGCTCTCCGGCGGGAGGCAGCGATGCATCGACCCGCTGGTCGAAGGGAAGCGAGGAAAACAGCGTGTCCGATGATGCATCCATTGTGGCGATGATAATGAGCTGAGGCCCGCTTCGGGCCGCAAGGAGCTTTCCAAGGAAATTAATGAAGGCGCCAGGCGACCTCTCGATGTCATCCACGAGGAAGAAAAGCGCGGCTTTCCCCGGCCAGGCCTGCACGCGGCTCATGACGGCGTCAGCGTCGGCCGATCCGGCCTTGTCCCGGGGCCCGGCGGCGGCCTTTGCTTCTTTTTCCGTGAGAGCGGCGGAAGCCAGCCAGTCAAGCTGCATGGCCATGGAGCTCAGCGCGGTCTTTTCGTCGCGCATGTCGGGGCCTCCGAGCTCGATGACGGGAAGTCCTTCCATCTGCATGTGCCATTTGATTTCCCGGAGCATGGACGATTTGCCGCTTCCCGGAGGGCCCGATATGGTCACTGCCGCCGAGCCGGCCTTCACGGCCCGGAACCTTCCAACAGCCCTGATGATGCCCTCCTTTTCGACCTTTCTAGCCTTCGTGGTGACGATAGGGGTCCTTCTCCCGTAAGGGTCGTCGTCAAGGGGCGTCATGTCCCAGCCCTTGATGGACGCTTCGATCTCTTCGGCGCTTGCCGGCCGTTTCCCGGGGTCTGGTGAAAGCAGGGCCCCGGCCAGCTCGAGGACGGCGGCCGCCTCATTTTTTGTCCATCCGGGAACAGAGGCAGGGATTACTATGCCGCCTGAAAGATGCGCCTTCACTATGGCGTTGGGATCGCTCGCCATCTTTCCGAGCGGATGGCTTCCCGTCAGAAGCTCGAGCAGAATGATTCCGGCCGAGTACAGATCGCAGCGCGTGTCATGGGCCTGTTGCCTTATGATCTCGGGCGCCATGTAAAGGAGCGTGCCGCCGGGGCGGCGGGAGGGGTCCCTCGCCCCGCCCGACATGGAAAAATCTATGAGACGCAGCTTCCCTTCGGGAGTGATGATGATATTGGATGGCTTGAGGTCGCCGTGGACGATATTGCTGCGATGCAGGGGTTTGAGCGCCCTGAGGATTTCGACAAACTTCGGCAGCACGGAGCGCGGGTCGCGGGGCCCGGCCGCTGCAAGGGGTTTTCCGTCGATATACTCGCGCGTGAAGTAAAATGCTTTCCTGCCCTCCAGGCCCTTTCCCTTTTCCCATCCGAAGTCGAAAACCCTTGCCAGTGCCGGGTGGGAGAGGGTCGAGAGGATGTGAAACTCCTTTGCCAGGTGCGTCTTTGAAAGACCGGCCTCCCCGTCCTGAACGTATTTCAGCGCGACGGGGCAGAGGCCCGACAGGTTGTTTTTAACGAGCCAGACGCTGCCTTCGCCGCCCGAGCCCAGCTTGCGTATTTTCGTGTACTTTTCCATTGAGATTCCCGTTTAAAAATCCTCTGGATCTCACTTCCCGATATTACTTCGCCGTATTTCATGATTCAATGAAATAAATAATTTTGAATTGAATTATACCGTGAAAAGTCTTAAATATGGAAACCATGAAAAAATCGAGAATCATGCTCTTTTCAGCTCTCGGGCTCATGCTGTGCTTTTCAGCCTACGGCGGAGACAAGAAGGGCAAGAATGAGAAGAAAACAGAAAAGGACCTCACCAAAGGCTCAGCATCGCTGACCGCGGAAGAAGTGGTCAAAAAGCTTCAGGATTACTATGATTCCATTGTCGATTTCCAGGCGGATTTCGAACAGGTGTACAAGCACAAGATTTATGACGAGGAAAAGACATCTTCAGGCAGGGTCTACATCGCCAGGCCGGGCAAGATGAGGTGGGAATACAAGAAGCCGGAAAAGAAGCTGTTTGTTGCCGACGGGCAGTATATCTGGGTTTTCGAGGAGAGCATAAACCAGGTCACGAAGCAGGCCCTCGACCAGTCGGACCTGCCTGTTGCCATTACGTTTCTCGTTGGAAAAGGCAGGCTGAGCGACGAGTTCGACAGCACCCTCGTGCCCCACGAGAGCTTTGCGAAAAAGGGCATGCTCGTTCTCGAGCTCAAGCCCAGGAATGCGACGACCCAGTATAAAAAGCTGCTGATGATCGTCGACAAGAAGAAGTACCGCGTGGAACGGACCATCATCATCGACAAGTCGGGCAACACGAATACCATGAGGTTCATGGAACCGCAGATCAACAAGGGAATCAGCGAAAAGAAGTTCCAGTTCAAACCCCCCAAGGGCGCGACCGTCATCGAGCCTTAGGGCTCGCGAAAAAATAACTTCCCACTTCTGGACGCCGATCCATCCCGGCTGGCTGCGCTTATGCACCCCACGGAAGCCATTTCGCTTTTTCTCGATTTCTTGCTTCCGCGGGGACCCCGCCTCATTGCACCCCGTCACTCGTCGACATAGAACGACTATGCCTCCGTCGTGACGGGGACCCCGCGCCTTGCCAGCCGGGCGCCTCGGCGCCCAGAAGAAGCTTGGTAAACATAATGTTAGAAATACGCCTCAAAATGGGAAGTT
>JBDRLK010000536.1:0-2818 GCA_043813155.1 Pseudomonadota bacterium
TCCTCCTGCAGGCTGCCTTGCTCCATGAAGCGCCGGCAGGCCTGGGCCGTGATGACGAACCCGTTGGGAACGGTCAGGCGAAGGTGGCCGCGCAGCTCGCCCAGGTTCGCCATTTTCATGCCGACCTGGTCGGCCATGTCCCTGTCCACCACGCTCAGATGGAGGACAAGGGGGCCCTCCTTCTCGACGCTTTCCGGATGAACCGCTACCCTTACATTTTTTTCGATTTTCCTGAAGCGCTCGTTGAGCCTGTCATACTTGCCGGGAGCCAGGGAACCCAGGTTGTCGATCATCTCCCGGACATCGGCTGTGGCGCCGGCGCAAAGCCCACGGACACGCTCCATGTCCGGGGACGCGTCGCCTCGCAGGGCCGCCTCTATCTCCACCATGGCGGCCAGGGACCGCTTGTTGGCATTGAGGAGCCGCCTGAAGCTTTGATAGCGCTTATTGAATTCCGCGCGCAGGTCCCCGGCCCCCGACGCATCGCTTGGCCGCGCCTTCATGTTCAAGCGTGACAGGAAGTTGCGCTCTCGACCCATGCGATTGCGTGCTCCCTCAATGCCCCAGCCTGAATCCCAGGCCCTCGAACATGAACATGATGGCAAAGCCGTACCAGACCGTATAGAGGACATAGAACAACAGTGAAAAGACTACAATGAAAAGCTTGTCCCCTATTTTCTGAGGCGCGATCCCATAGAAATTGTAGGCGGTTTCCACGGCCTTGTTCTGGACCAGGGTCACCAGCTTGGCATCGTCGAACCTTTTCTCGCGTTTCAGCGCCTTGTCCATGGCCTTTGCCGCGGCCCACCAGTTGACCATGACCCGCTTTTCCCCGTAACCGTACCTGGCCATGAGCGCCTGGCCGTCGTTGTCATACATGGACCGCGAGTCATCGAGACAGCCCAGGAGGATTTTTCCAAGGTCTCCTTCCACGGTGAGATTCCTGCCCGCAACCTTGACCGATGCGCCGCCCTTCTCGAACAGCAAAGCGGTCTTTTCGGCCTGGGCTTCGTCGCTCATCTCCATCGCAAGGCTCACGGGCGGGCCCTTGAATCCCTCGACCTCTTTCCTGGTCGCGTCGATGTAATCGGCCGAGCCCTTGGAAATGGAATTGTACAGGGCGTCTGAATATTCCAGCATGTTCCCGCCATTCAGGATGGGAAGAAAAATCAGGACCAGGATCACGATGAAAGTCAGCATCAATCCCATGCCCAGCAGGAATTTTTTCATGTCTGTAATCAAAACGGCTCTCCTTCTCTCCTCAACCATTTAATGTTTTTCACGAACGTGCCGATGACCCAGACCGAGAACCCGCCGATCACGAAAAAAAACGCCCAGATGCCGATTTTCTCGAGGACGGCGCCGAGCTCCCTGGATATGGGCAGCACGCCCATCTCGCCCAGCTTTGCGGGCAGCGCGAAGATCCTGTTCACGAACCCGGCAAGAACGGCCATGGCGTAAAACCCCCGGATCGTGATGCCGCTTACGACCTTGGTGGCCATGGCCCCGATCTGGATGCCCAGCAGGGACCCGAGGAGCATGCCCATGGCCAGCGTGTAGAAGATGAACCCGTAGATCGCGTACTGGCTTATGGCCGCGTAGCCGGCGGTAAAGATGATCTGAAAGATATCCGTTCCAACGGTGGTCATGGACGAAACGCCCAGGACGTAGACGAAGATGGGAAACGTCAGGAACCCGCCTCCAACGCCCATGATGCCGGCCGCAAGGCCGACGAGCGCACCGCTCAGAACCAGAAACAGCCAGGAAACCCCCCTTCCGCCCGGCGTGATGTCGGCGTCGAACTTGACCATGGGGGGCAGCTTGAATGCCTGGACTTTTTTCGACAGCATGCCCAGGTCGGCGCCTTCGGACCTTCCGCCATGCGCGTCCTCATGCGCGGCGCCGGACTTTTTGCGCGCCCTGAGGAAATCGAGCATGGCATAGGAGCCCAGGAACCCGAGCATGAGACAGTAGATCGTGGTGATGAACGCGTCGCTGAGCACGGGGTTGATCTCGTACAGCGCCCTGTTGGCCAATCCGCCGGCGGACGCCCCGACAATGGCTCCGAGCAGGAACACGACGGCAAGCCAGACATTGACGTTGCCCAGCTTCCTGTGGATCACGCTCCCCATGATGGCTTTGGCGAAAATGTGAAACAGGTCCGTTCCCACGGCCAGGATGCCCTTGATCCCGGCGCTCATCAGGGCCGGCGCGATAATGAAACCGCCGCCCGCGCCGATGCAGCCCGTAATCAGGCCGGCGCCCATGCCGATGCAGATGGAAACGATGAAAATGCCCGTGGAATAGAAGGCAGGGCTGTACGCTTTTTTCCCGCCCAGGACCTCGGGCAGGGCTTCGGCGAGCCGGTCGGCAAAGGCCACGTTGCCCACGATGCCCAGGATGATGGGCAAAGTGAGAAGAGCGAGGATAAGAAGCCTCTTTTTATCCCCCAGGATGGTGTTCGATACGTTGATCTCCCACCTGGCGTGGGCTTGTGCGCCCAGCATCATGAACCGCCCCCACTGCCTGAAAAAATTCATCTCATCGCGCTCCCATATTCTCGGGCGAAGAAGCGGCCACGCACTTTCGCCGTGATTCTATTTTCTTTTCTCGTCATTCGCCGTTTCCGTGAAATTGCCGCCGCGGATGGGATGCGGGAAATGATCAACAACGAAACCCGTCGGCTGACAGCTCATTATTGGCCTTTCAACGACCCCCTCATTGAAGGAAAACTGAACAATCATTCAGTTTTTTTTATCGAGATCGATTCTTCTATAGATATAAACCCATTGTGTGTCAAGCTAAAAATCCAACAATC
>JBDRLK010000537.1:0-3364 GCA_043813155.1 Pseudomonadota bacterium
CACGAGCTCCGCCGTGGACCCCATAGAGAAAAAACCCCTTTTTCATTTTCTTCCAGGATCATATTCGTATTCGGTGGCCACGAGCGGCTGCAACCTGAGGTGCCCATGGTGCCAGAATCACGATTTGAGCCAGGCGCCGAGGCGCTTGATTCCGCCGAACGCATGCGGGGCCTGGACCCCGCCGGAGAAAATCGTCAGCATGGCGCTCAAGCGAAAATGCAGCTCCATGAGCTTTACCTACTCGGAACCGACGATATTTTACGAGTACGCCAGGGACATCGGCGTACTGGCGCGCTCGAAGGGGTTGAAAAACGGGTTTGTGACGAACGGAATGATGACGCCCGAAGTCATCGCGGACGCGAAGGCTTTTCTCGATGCCGCCAACGTGGACCTGAAGGGGGCCACGAAGAAGTTTTACGCAAGATTCTGCAAGGGGTCTATCGATGCGGTCATGGAGAGCATCGGCGCCATGCACGAAGCCGGCATCTGGGTTGAAGTGACGACGCTGGTCATTCCCGGGCACAACGATTCAGACCGCGATCTGCGGTTCATCGCCGGGTTCCTGGCCGGCGTGAGCCCCGATCTGCCCTGGCACATAAGCAGGTTCCATCCGGACAACGAGTGGCTTTCCCTGCCGCCGACGCCTGTCTCCACGCTGAAGCGCGCGGCTCACATCGCCCGGGAAGCGGGCCTCAATTACGTTTACATCGGCAACGTCAGGGGGGAAGGATTCGAGGACACGCGATGCCCGGAATGCGGAAACCTCCAAATAAAAAGGTGCGGGTTCATGGCCGACGTCAAGGGGGTCCGGGAAGGCAGATGCTCGAAGTGCGATGCTCCCGTTCCGGGCGTCTGGGGCGGATCGTGATGATGAAGCCGGGAGCGCGGAAATAAAACGAGAATAATCTTCATTTTTATCGATTTAATAGTATAGGATACGCAGGAATACACGGGACAGGTCGGATCATGGCGGAATCAACAGAGCAGGCCGGGCTGAAGAGCAGAAGGACAAAGATCCTTCTCATTGCGGCCATTGCATTCGTCTTTCTCGTCATGGCCGTGTATTTCCTGCTGCCCCGATACATTCAATCCAGCGCCATCCCGTCAGTATCCGATTCCAGCGGCCTGTCGATCTCATGCCGAAAAGTTTCCGCCCGGGGGTTCTGGCTGAAATTTCACGACCTGAGCCTCTGCTCCGCCGGATGCTCGGAGGATGATCCGTTCGTCCTCAAAGCCGGTCTCGTCAGGGTGCTTCCGGATTTCTTTTCCATGCTCAAGGGAAAGGTCAAACCTTCCAGGGTCGAGGTCTCGGGACTCGACATCAGGATAGACCTGTCAACGCCTGAAAAATCCAGGGGTCTTGCCGAAGCGGTTGCGAAAATAGAAAAATTGCTTGGCAGGGGCCGGGAGAGCGACAGCAAGGCCATGGACTCGGGGGACGCGAAAAAAGCAGAGAAGAAGGGCGGGGGCGGAACGGGGGACCATGAAAAACAGGTGGAAACCATTCCCATCCACACGGCTTTCGTTAACCTCGATATTACGTTCCCCTATGGCATCAGGATGACGAGCAACGGCGCCTCGAACTCGGCTGTGACGCCGGGCAAGTCCAGCGAGATCAGTCTCGGGCAATCCGTGTTGAAGGGCAGGAATTTCAAGGTCGAGGTGGATGACATAAGCCTGCAGATCGGCGCATCCGGATCGGGCGGCATTCCGACGATTCGCACAATGACGCTTCTGAGGCCGTCCATTGGTGTCGTGATACCTGACCGCTGCTTCCTCGACATGGGCCGGGAGCCGCACGCCGTCGCGAGCGAGGACGTCGGGGAGCCCGTGGAAGGCGAGGCGCCGGACCCTCTTCCCGATGAAGCCGCGGCGCAGGCCCGGGCGGCGCAGGAGGCTCAGGAGCCCGGGCGCAGCCCTGTTTTTGCCGGGATTCAATCCATGATAAAGCAGGCCGCGGCCCTCATAGCCCCCGCTGTTTCGAGCGCGGAAATACAGATGATAGGAGCGGACATTTTTCTCTACGGCGGGGACTTGAAGGAGCCCTTGTGGACGTTTCGAAAGGTTGCCGGGTCCGTGTCCTTTGACGCCGCTCAAAAGAGGATTGACATCGACACGTACGGCGATCTCGATCTGCTGCCGTTCAAGCTCAAGGCCCGGTGCAGCGAATCGGAAATCGACATCGAAGCCGATCTTCCGGTTATCGCGCTGAAAAATATCTGGAAAGAGCCTGAAGCGACGATCGGTGAAGGCCAGGTTTCCAAAGGTATTCTGGCGATGAAATTCAAGAAGTCCACGCTCAACGTGGACCTCACGGAAGCCAGGGCGGATATCAACGGACGGGTCCTCGTGGATCTCGACGAGAGCAGGATCGATTTCAGCGGCAGGGCGGGATTGAAGGATTTCATGGTGGACTACGACCGCCTTTCCGCCGAGTCGCTGGAGGGGCTGTTCTTCTCCTTTTTAGGGGACCTGGAATGGACATTCTCCCCCTTCGGCGTGAGCGTGGGCGAGGCGGAGCTGTCCGTCTGCGGCCTTCCGGTACTTCTTCACAAATTTGCCATCGAGAAGAAAGACGGAGCAAACACCTTGAAGGCCGGGGGGAGCCTTCCCCCGACGGATTGCCATAAGCTTTTTTCAGCCATGCCCTTCGGCATGAGGAGCAACCTGTCCGGATTCCGTTTCGGGGGGGTGCTGGGCGCGTCGTTCGACGTGGATATTGATTTCGACCGGCCGGCCGCCGCGGTCATTGATTTTGACGTGAAAAACCAGTGCGACGTGCTGGACGAGGGCCAGATGGATCTTTCCAGGTTCAGCAGCAAGTTCGTTCACGAGGTCAATGACAAGCTGGGACAGCATCAACTTGTCATGGGTCCGGGCTCGGGCAACTGGGCCGACTTCGAGGAAATATCGCCCTACATGGTGTCCGCGGCCGTCACGACGGAGGACGGCGCGTTTTTCCACCACAACGGTGTTTCGGCCTTTGCCATCAAGAGAGCCGTGAAGAAGGACCTGCAGATGAGAGGCTTTTACCATGGGGCCAGCACCATCACGATGCAGCTGTCGAAGAACCTGTTCCTGTCGAGGGAAAAGACGATCGCGCGCAAGCTCCAGGAGATCATCATTTCCTGGTGGCTTGAGCGCAGCATGAACAAGGACAGGATCATGGAGCTTTATCTGAACGTGATCGAATACGGACCGGAAATCTACGGGGTGTCAGAAGCCGCGAACCACTATTTCGGCAAGGAGCCCATCGATCTCACGGTCCTGGAGAGCGTGTGGCTGGCCAAGATGCTTCCCAATCCCGTTTCGCGGTACAGGTACTATGAGGAGGCCATGGAGACGGGACGGCTGGCGGAACAGT
>JBDRLK010000538.1:0-28348 GCA_043813155.1 Pseudomonadota bacterium
GACGCGGCCGACACGGCCGACGTGCCGCCCCCGCCCTGCCCTTCCGGCGAGTGGGGCGACCTGATCTTCGAGTTCCAGGCCGACGACACGATTGTCTCGACGCCCGCCATCGGCGACGACGGAACGATCTACTTCGGCACGCAGAGCGCCACGCTCTATGCCGTGGACTGTTTCGGGAACAAGAAGTGGGAATGGCCCATGGACTGCGGCGACTTCTGCCCCCAGGCTTTCGAAGGATCGCCGGCCATTGGCGGGGACGGCACGATTTACATCGGCGATGACATCGCGGTGCCAAACTACGCCTTTGCCCTGAGCCCCGGCGGCGACATGCTGTGGCGATACGAGACCCACGTGGTCTACGGCCAGATGGATGCCTCTCCCGTCATCGCGTCCGACGGCACGATCTTTTTCGGCGCTCACGGGGACTCGGGGTACGTAGGCCCCATCGGCCAGCTCGTTGCCCTGGACACTGACGGTAATGTGTATGACGGCTTTCCAATGGAAACAAAAGCCATCCGCAGGAACACGGGCAACGCGGCCACGGTCATCAGGGATTGATCAGGAAACATTCACCCATGCTTTCGCGCGAGAAAATCGTCGATCTCATTACCTCCGAGCTGAAGCTGCAGCCTTCCCAGGTCGACGGCACGCTGCAGCTCCTGGACGAGGGGGCGACCGTTCCCTTTATTGCGCGCTACCGCAAGGAGCGCACCGGCACGCTCGACGAGGTCGGCATCCGGGCCGTCAGGGACCGGTTCGCCTACATCCGCGAGCTCGAGGAGCGCAGGGCCGTGATCACCAGGACCATCGAGGAAGCGGGAAAAATGACGCCGGAGCTCATGGCGAAAATCGAGGCCGCCACGGTCAAGCAGGAGCTCGAGGACCTGTATCTTCCCTACAAGCCGAAACGCAAAACAAAAGGAGCCGTTGCCAGGGAAAAGGGGCTCGAGCCCCTGGCCCTCGCGCTCTGGCGCCAGGACAGGGACATCGTTCCGGGTGACATGGCCTTAACATACGTGGACCCGGAAAAGGGCATCGCCGACGCGCGGGAGGCGCTCGAAGGCGCCATGGCCATTATCGCGGAAATAATCTCCGACGACGCGGCGGTAAGAAAGCACATCAGGAGGGTGACGTTCCAGAAGGGTCTCCTGGTTTCCAGGGCAAAAACGAAGTTCAAGGATCAAAAGACCAAGTTCGACCAGTACTGTGATTACCGGGAGCCGCTGAGGACCATACCCTCTCACAGGTTTCTTGCGATCATGCGCGGCGAGCGCGAGGGCGTACTGAGCGCTGCGCTCGAAGCGCCCGAGCAGGAGATCATGGACTACCTGAATCGCAGATTCATCAAGGATGCCCGCTTCGCCCAGGGGGCCTTCCTGGAAGAGACGCTTGCTCTGGCCTATGGCACGACCATTAAGAAATCCATTGAAACGGAGCTGAAAGCGGAAACAAGGGAAAGGGCCGACGAGGAAGCGATCAGCGTGTTTTCAGAGAACCTCAGGCAGCTTCTCCTGGCGCCGCCCGCGGGCGGGGTCGTGATCATGGGCATTGACCCCGGGCTGCGCACCGGGTGCAAGGTCGCTGTCGTGGATGGCACGGGAAAATTCGTGGAGCAGGCGACCATCTATCCCCACCCGCCGAAAAACGACGCTGCCCGGGCCGCGGAAAAAATCGCGGCCATGGCGGCCGCCCGCTCCGTGGAGCTCATATCAATCGGCAACGGCACGGCGTCGCGTGAAACCGAGAGCTTTGCGCGCGACATGCTGAAAAAGCACGGAGAGCTGGACTGCCGGCCCGTCGTGGTCAGCGAGGCCGGGGCGTCGGTCTATTCGGCGTCCGACATTGCAAGGGGGGAGTTCCCGGACCTCGACGTCAGCATCCGCGGCGCCATAAGCATCGCCCGCAGGCTCCAGGACCCGCTGGCCGAGCTCGTCAAGATCGACCCGAAGTCCATCGGGGTCGGCCAGTACCAGCACGACGTGAACCAGCCGAAGCTGCGCCAGGCCCTGCACGAAACCGTGGAGTCCTGCGTCAACCACGTGGGCGTGGACCTCAACACAGCCTCCGCCGCCCTGCTTCGCTATGTGTCCGGCGTGAGCGAGACCATGGCGAAAAACATCGTAGCGTACCGCGATGAAAACGGCCCGCTGCGCCGCCGCTCGGAGCTGAAAAAGGTCGCGCGCTTCGGCCCCAGGGCTTTCGAGCAGGCCGCTGGCTTTCTGCGCATACGCGGCGCCGAAAACCCCCTGGACAACTCGGCCGTGCACCCCGAAAGCTACGGCGTTGTCAAGACCATGGCCGGGGACCTGGGCGTAGGGCTCAAAGAGCTCGTGGGCAGCGAAGAGCTCGCGGGCCGGATCGACCCTGCCCGCTACGTTACGGACGCGGTCGGCCTTCCCACGCTGGGCGACATCCTGGCCGAGCTGAAAAAACCCGGCCGCGACCCCAGGAAAACATTCGAGCTCGTGAAATTCAGGGAGGACGTGACCGAGATGTCCCAGCTTTCCGAGGGCATGGTGCTCGAGGGCGTTGTCACGAACGTGACCAACTTCGGCGCTTTCGTGGACGTGGGCGTGCACCAGGACGGACTGGTGCACATTTCCCAGCTCGCCGACAGGTTCGTGAGGGACCCGAAGGAAGTCGTGACCGTGGGCCAGCGCGTGCAGGTCAGGGTGCTCGGCGTGGACCTCGAGCGCAGGCGAATATCCCTGAGCATGAAGAAATCAACATGAAATGGTGCTGCACGCCCTTGGCCCGCCCGAGGCACGCCAAGGGCGTGCAGCTACACTATATTGTATGCGCCACGCGGGATGAACCGCGCACCGCAAAAGAAGGCTCAGGCGACAGGCGACTGTTTACTCGAAGGTGATGTCGAAGCCTATGAGCTTGCGCAGCTTGAAGTACGGCTCGGACACGGAGAACAGGATCAGCTCGTTGATCTTGTCCTTGAGAGGTACGTCCGAGATCCCGGGCGGCTCGGCGCTGACGATCTTTGCCGCTGTTTGAAGGTCGTTGCACAGGAGAAACGCGGCCCGGCATGCGGTCAGCTCGACGCTCGTCACCCATTTTTTCAGATCCATGGGCTCCTTGGTATTGACGAAGGCCCTGGCCACGCTGCCCAGCTGCTCCATCTGGACGGGGAGCAGTCCCTTGCGTATGATCTGGACGACAGGCGTCACCTGCTTCGTCACATCCTGGGAGAGCTGGAAGTACGGGTTGCCCACCTTGATGGCGGCCAGAAGCAGCGTCGTCAGGCCCGCCACCGTGGGCTCCAGGAGCCTCATGTAATGCTCCCCGCGGTAGTAGGCCAGGTGTTTTGTGACGATAAAAAGAAGCTCCTGGGGCGGCAGCCGGCCGGCGATGAGGGGGGCGCCGACAACGGAAGCGGGAGGCTCGGTGATGGCGTATTGCAGCAGCATGGGCTGCTGCGGCGTCACGTAGATCTCGGGCAGCATGAGATTCAGGACGCTTCCAACGACGCCGAAGGCACGCGCATTGGGGTCCTGGCCTGCAACGGGGTCCTGGCGGTCCTTTCTCTTCAGGTTATACGCCTTGTGCGTCTGGGACTTTTTCTTATAGAGCACGGGCGTGATGAGCTCGAATATTTTTCCGATGTAAACGTTTTCATCGGGATGAAACAGAAGCTTCAGCCACGACTCGTTGTCGACGGCCTGACGCGGCATTCTGTATTCTTTCATCCTGTAGTAATCGTAAAAAGCCCTCTCCTCTTCATCCGCCTGGTTCATGAGGCTAAGCGCCTGGCACAGGCACCATGATTTGTCGTACTGCTCGGTCCCGTGGAAAATCCTGCGCAGCTCCCTGTAGGATTCCATCCGTTTCGGGTTCTTCCTCAGCAGGTACTGGTGCTCGCTTACCGCATGCTGCCACCGTTCGGGCATCAGCCCGTACAGCTCGGCGAGAATCTCGCGGCGGTGGAAATTATCGGGATTCATGTTGGACGCCATCTTGAACACTTCCGCCGCAGCCTCGAAGTTTTTCATCCTGGTCCTGTAAATCTCGCCCAGGTTGTTCAGCAGGGTCTCCTCCAGCTGCGCGTCGCCCTTTCCGGCGATCCTGTGCAGCATCCTCCTGTAATTTTTCTCCAGGCTTTTCCAGTTTTTCTGAAGCGTCAGGATCTTCTCGATGGCCTCGAAATTCTTCAGGTTTTCCACGTCCACGTCGAGGGCGCTGTTGAAGTACTCGATGGCGGAATCATAGTCCTTGACCTCGGACTGATAGATAACGGCGATGGAATTGTAATACCGCGCCCTGCGCGGCGCATCGTCTTCGAACTCGGCAATCCGTTTGAGCACGTCCACGGCCTTTGGCCACTGCTTCGTGCTGGAATACAGGGACATCAGCTTGTGCAAAATCCCCCTGTCCGACGGTTTGAGCTTCAGAGCTTCGTTGTACATGGCGATGGCTTTTATGCTGTTGTGAAGCTTTTCCTCCCAGATATCACCTGTCTCGATGAGAACATCGAATTTCTCATCCCCATCGAGCGTCTCGGCAACGAGCTTCTTGAAATAGATGAGCTGCTCGAAATCCGAGTGTTTCTCGAATATCTCGATCAATGCGTCCAGGGTAGGCCTGTGATGCTGGTCGATCTCAAGGATGGTTTCGAAGAGCTTCAGGGCTTTTCGCGATTCACCCTGCTGCAGCTTGATCGATCCCAGGTAGTAATATATCTCGATCTTCTCCTGCGTGTTCTGCGTTTCCGGGTATTTCGACACGATCATGTGGAAATACTTGAAAGCTTCCTGCCAGCGCTCCATTCCCATCAGCGTGTGAGCCATCCCCTTGAGCGCGTCAATGTTGCTCTGTTCGATCTCGAAGGCCCCCTGGTAGGCCATGAGCGACTTCTCCGCGTTCCCCCGCAAGGCGGCAACACCGGCAAGGTGAAGGTACCATGGAAGAAGCTCCTCCTCCGGCCCTTCCGCGCCCTTCCTGATAATCGTTTCCAGAATCGGCTCGGCTTCGGACCACCTTTCCTGCAGCAGGTAGTGCTCCGCCAGCGGCCGGGCGGCCTCGCCATTATCGGGCCACAGCTGCATTGCCAGCTCGAAACACTCAACGGCCTCCTCGGGCCTGGCTTTGTAGTCAAAGAGAATTCTCCCCCTGGCATACAGGAGCTCGGATCTCTGCATGGGATCGGTGGTGTATTTCTGCTCCGCGTCTATAATCTGCGCGGCCATGTCCCAGTCCTGCTTGTCGAAGTAGATCGTGCGCAGGGCCCCGAGCGAATCGAGATGGGTGGGCGCGAGCGCGATGACATCGTGGTATTTCTTTATGGCATCCTCCCTGCGGCCAAGCTGCGCATCGAGCATGACACCCATCCTGTGCATGAGCTTTGTCTGTTCCACGGGGTCGTTCAGGTTCTGCTGAAGCCTTTCCATCATGGAAAATGCGTCCTCGTACCTTTCCTGCTCCTCGTACAGGTTCCCGAGCATGCGCAGGGCCTCGGGCTGGGCCTCGTTGATATCAAGGATTCCCTGGTAGACCTCCACGGCCCTGTCCATGTCATTCAGCATATCCTTGAGGATACGGCCCTCCTCCAGCATGAGCCCTGTTTTCCGCTCGCTCTCCGCTGCGACCATGACGTGCTTTTCGAGCATGTCGACAAGCTCGTCCCACATTTTCAACCCGCGATAAATCCTCTCCAGGTTCTCGAGCGCCACCCCGTTGTCCGGGTCGATGGAAAGGATCTGCTCGTACTTTTCCCTGGCAAGCTCGGGCCTCACGAAATCCTTCTCGTAGATCCCGGCGATTCTCCTGAGCAGATCAACCTTCTCCTTGTCTATCGTCGAGGCTCGCAGCTGCATCTCGAGAACATCGATGAGGTCGCGAACCTGCTCGAGGCCCATGAAAAGCCGCTCGAGGCCCCTGAGAGCGTCCATGTTCGTCTCATCCGCCTCGATGACCTTCCTGTACCAGTCCACGGCCGACACGGGATGCTGCAGCCGGACCTCGTACAGATGCGCCACTTCCAGAAACATGCTCTCGAGCAGCTCGGCATCGCCCACGCCGTCGAACTGCTCTATTTTCTTCTTGAGAACGCCGACCAGGTCCCCGTACATATCCCTGGCGCGGTATATCTCCTCGAGCGCACCGAGGACATCGGAGCTGAAAGGATCAATGGAGAAAACCTTCTTCAGGGTCTCCACGGCCTCTTCGCTTCGGCCAAGCTCTTCGTGATACGTTCTTCCAAGCTTCAGGAGAATTTTCTTCTTCGTCTCGTCGCTCTTGGCTTTTTCGATCTGTATCTTTAGATAATGGACGTAATTGTCCCACTGTCCCGCTGCCTTGTACAGGTCCGCCACGGCTGAAAGCGCCTCTATGTTGTCAGGATCCAGCTGGAGGACCTTGCCGTAGATGGCCGTCGCATACTGCGGGTGGCCCAGCCTCTCCGTGTACCACTTCCCGACCTGCAGGTAGAGCGGGACGGTCTCGCTTCTATTGCCCAGCTCGCCGATCTTTTCGTTTACCATGGCCACGAGCGTGGCCCACTCCCCGCTCTTGGCCGTAATCCTTTCGAGCTCGTCGACGACAGCCTGGTCCTCGCTGTTTTCGAGAAAAGCCTTCCGTATCAGCAGAGAGGCTGCCTCTTCGTCATCCATCGCGTCTTCGTACAATACCGCGATTTTCAGAAGAAGCCTGCTTCGCTTCTGCTTGTCTCTTTCCGCTTCATACTGATCCAAAAGATCCTGGATGAGTGAGACCGCGTCTTCTCCCTGCTGCAGGATGTCATCCACGTCGGGCCGCGACGGCTTCGGTGGAGGCGGCGGCGGGGGACCGGGCGGTCTCGACGGCTTCGATGGCGCCGGAGGGAGGGGAGGAGGTTGTGCCCCCTGCTCTTCAAAAGCATCATCCGTTTCCATGTCCAGCGCGGCATCGAGCGCGGCGCTGTCATTCAGGGCCTGCAGCGGCATCGCCTCATCGGAGATATCCTCCAGCGCCAGCGCATCCGCATCCGCCAGCTCATCCGCATCCGGGAAATCGGGCGACAACGCTTGCGCGCGTATGGTTTCCAGGCCGATGCCGCCGGAATCCCCGGCATCATCGTACAGAGGGGGCGCGGTGATGGTTTCAGACTCGGGCGGCTTTCCTGAGATGGCAACGACCGTTGAGGGAGCCAGCGGCTTTCCCGCTTGTTCCTCGGGCTGCGATATGGAGACGACCGACGAAGGCGTCACGAGCCTTTCCCCGCTTTCCTCCTCTTCGGGCCCCGGCGGTGCTTCGGTGGTTGACGGCTCCCCGGCAACCGGCAGGACCGGTGCTTCATCCGGAACATCAATTGCATCAGGAGCTGCGGGCGTCTCCGAAAGCACGGCCTCTTCAGGCGGCCGTGGCGGAGGCCTGGAATCAGCGCTGATGGCCGGCGGAGGCGGAGGCCTGGATTCTCCCGTCAATATGGAGATAATCTCCCGGCCCGCTTCGAACTCCTCCGGCGGCTGTTCTCCGGGCCAGAGCGCTTCTTCCGGCGCGGGTGCTGCATCTTCAAGCGGCTGCTCCACGGCTCCAGCCTGGACCTGCGGCGAGATCCTGATTTCCGTGACGGCAGACTCGATCAGGGCTTCCTGCTGCTCTGCCAGCTCCGGCACTCTCTGCGTCTCTTCGTCCGGCAGCTCCCGGCTTTCTTCAGGCAGGCTCGCCAGCAGCGCGGCCGCCATGTCATTATCCGGCTGGATCCTCAGGATGTTTTCATAGGACATGCGGGCGCCGATCGAGCTTCCGAGCCTGTCCGAATAGGTTGTGGCGATCTCCAGGTGCATCTGTATCTGCTGCTGCTCCGGGGACAGCGGTATGAGCCGCTCGAGCGTATCGACATACTCGTGCCACATCTGCATGTGGCCGTAAATCTTCAGCAGCGCCTCCAGCGCCGGCCTGTGGTCTACCTGCAGCCCGTCCACGATCGCCCTGTACGATGTTATGGCCCGCCCAGGGTCGCCAAGCTGATCAAAGGACAGCTCTCCGCACCTTCGCAGGAGCTCGGCCCTTGATTCAGGGTTTTCCTCGCTGACAACCTTCCTTTCCATGATGCCCACGAGCGAAGGCCAGTCCAGGCTGATGGTATAGATCCTGTCCAGCTCATCCAGTATATCAACGGCGGTTTCGTCGATCGTCAGGAGCTTTTCGTACACGCTCTTGGCGCCTTCGGTATCGAACATCCTGTTCTCGTAGATCAGCGCCAGCTTCTTCCCGGCCTTGAGCCTGCCGTCAGCATCACCCTCCGCATCCACGATCGCCGCCAGCTGCTCGACCGCCTTCTGCCACTCTTCAGGCATATCCTCATCGATGCCGATCTCGGTCGCCAGCCTGTCGAGTGTCGATTCGCCCGCCTCATCGGCCCTCTCAAAAACCCTGGTTGTCTCCCCCCCCAGTGTCGACGTTTCATCCAGGTCACCCATGGACTCCAGGAACTCTATGATGTTCTTTATCACGGCGCGCAGCTCCGAAGCGTTCTGGAACCTGTTGTCAGGGTCCTTGTCCATGGAGCACATGATCAGGCTGTTGATCTCCTCGGGAATCTCGCTGCTGACAGCGCGCGGCGGCTCGGGCTGCTGCGCCAGGATCCGCTCCTTGATTTCCTCGAAGCTCTGACCTTCATAGGGCGCCTTGCCGACAACGGCGCGGTACATGACCACGCCCAGGGAATAAACATCCGCCCGGCCGTCAACAGCCCCCCCCATGCCGACCAGCTCGGGCGCCATGTAGAAAGGCGGCGCCAGGGCCACACCGGGCGGCACCTGCTCCAGGCATTCGATCGCCTCCCGCAGGCCGGCCATTCCAAAATCGAGCAGCTTGATCCTGGGCTTCCCCTGATCGTCCCCCGTATCACAGACTACAATCGCTTCAGGCCTGATCCCCCTGTGAATGATGCCCTCGTGATGGATCTCCTCGAGCGCGGAGCAGATGGGTATGACAATGGAAAAAATCCTCTGGTAGGTAAGAATTGTTTCCCTCGCGAGTATCCCCGCCAGGGATTCCCCCTCGAGAAATTCGTAAACAACAAAACAGGAGCCGTCCTCCGTCTGGCCGGCGTCGAGGAACTGCGCGGCCGTGGGCTGGCCGGCCCGCGCGGCGCCGGCGCCCTCCTCGATAAACTTTTCGAACGCCTCGGAATGCTCGGCAAGGGCGGGAGGGAGCACTTTAATGGAAACACTGTTCCCTGTTTCCGTGTCCTGCGCAAGGAACATGACCGTTCCAAGATCGCCTCTGAACATCAACTCGACGATAGTGTATCGGCCCGAAAGCACTCTACCAACCAGATTTTCCATGTAAATCCAATATAAACGAATTTAGGCCTGGTTCAAAACCACCCCCGGCGGGGTAGGGGCGCCTTCAGGCGCCCGCTTGAAAAGCCGCGTTTTTCGGGAGGCTAAAGCCTCCCCTGCCCCTGATTTGAACCATGCCCGAATTTCTAGTTGATATAGTATCGAAACGCCGAAAAATATCAAGCCTTGCGCGACCTGCGAAGAAAAGTTTAAACTGCTTTTGAATACAAACAAAAACTGCCGATGATAGAAGACCTTGAACTGGACCTGGCCGATTGGATGGATCGCCTCGACGAAGCGATCGGGCTCTCGGACACGCCGCTGAGGCGGCTTGCCTCGAGCATTGCAGAACTTTCCGACATCCTCATAGGAAAGAAGAAGATGATCCGCTATTTCGAGCATGAGGAGCTGCTCAAAGCTTACGGCGCATTCTTCTTTCCGCAGACCTTTTCCAGGACCTTTTTCGTGGTCAGGGAAATCCTGGAAAGAACGGACCTGGCGGCGGGCCGCGACAGCCTGCGGGTTCTCGATGTCGGGTCCGGCATCGGCGCATCGCTGATCGCCGCCTCCAGGGCCATCGAGAGCCGCCGCGTCGCCTGCACCGTCCAGGGCATTGAAACCGTCAGGGGAGCGGCAGGCACCCTTCGCACGCTCATCGAAAAACACGGGCTCTCCGGCCGCGCCGGCGTCAGGGTAGGGGATTTCACGCGGCCCGGAAGGGAGGAGTACGACCTCATCGTGGCGTGCGCGTCCCTCTCCGAATCCGGCGGCGCCGCCGCCCCCATGGTCCGAAGGCTCCATGCCATGCTCGGCTCCCCGGGCTGTCTCGTTATTATCGAGCCGTCATGGAGAAGGGGGTTTGACCTGGTCCGCGAGGCGTCCGCCGCCCTTAAGCAGCCGCCCGCCCTGCCCTGCCTGCTCTCGCCGGCCTGCGGGCTGGAAAACAGGAAGGACTGGTGCTTCGCCTCGCTGGACCTGTCGCTTCCCGAGCTGACCATGCGGGTAAACCAGATCGTGAGGCACAACCTGAATTACGTGAAATTCACCTACGGGGTATTCCTCAAGGGTGCGGCGCTTCTGCGCGGGGGCGTCCGCGTCATATCCCCTCTCAAGCGCGTCAGGGGCAAGAAGCTGCTGCGCGTTTGCCGTGGAGGAAAGGTTTTCTGGCTCGAACGGCTCAACAAGAACAGCAGCGAGGCCAACAGACAGCTCGATGACGCGGAGTGCTGCGACATCGTGGAATTCGACTGCAGGCAAATCAATGCAACTACGCTGCGCCTGGAAAAGGATCACGGTTTCAGGAGGATAAGCGAAACTCGCGCGTAGCTGCGCGCCCTCGGCGCGCCTTTATCCAGCTTTACATGCAATTTCCCCAATCACATCGTTCTTCCGGGCTGCATGCGTTCTCGCATTCCCCGCAATTTTCACGATCCCAGTCCGTGTTCACGCACCCTGCGGAGCAGCAGGTCTCGAACATGGGGCAGGCCTCCTCGCATTCCCCCCAGCGGCAATCGTCCCGGCACTCGCGAACTCCATGGCAGACGCCTTCATACATGCACTCTTCGGTATTGCCGTACCGCGGCTCGCACTCCCAGGGCGGGTCGCCCACGCACTCACCCCAGCTGCAGCCCGAGCTGCAGGGCTGGACGCCGGCGCCGCACTCATCGTCGTGGCAGGCCCTCTCATCCCCGGGCAGGCAGTCCACGCCGCCGACCTCGCAGCGGCTCCACGAACAGTCGGGCAGGCAGTACTGGGTGCCCGATCCGCACTCGGGCAGCGTGCAGGGCCTGTTCTCTCCCGGGTTGCACATCTCGGTGGACACGCCGCAGGGCCCCCATGCGCAATCGTCCTCACAAACCCTGACCCCCAGCAGGCAGGGCCCGCAGGCCTCCGCAGCGCCCATCCTGCACGCAAAGCCCTCGTCCACGGCTTTGTCGCAATCATCGTCAGCATCGTTGCACACCTCTTCGCCCGCATAGTCGCAGGGGTACTCGCATCCGTTTTCAGGCTGCCCGTCGATGTCATGAAACCCGGGCAGGCAGACCCATCCGCACAGCGCGTTGTTGCAGACAGGCTCTGCCCCGGCCGGCGCCGTACAGATAGCACCGCACGTGCCGCAATTCCCGGGATCGCTCGTCAGGTCCGCGCAGTAGGGCCCGCCCGCGCCCTCGCACTGCGTGAGCCCCTCTCCGCATTGCACGCTGCACTCGCCGCGGCCGTTGCATAACCGGCCGGGCTCGCAGGCATGGCCGCAGGCTCCGCAATTGTCCGGGTCATTGTTCAGGTCGACGCATTCGCCGCCGCAGAGGGTAAGGCCCGCGTCGCAGGGCGAGTCCCCCACCGGGTCCTCGGGGAGGTCGGGGGGAGTGTCCGGGGCATCGCCCTCCGAAACCGGATCCAACATGTCAGGCTCCCCCGCGCCGTCCTGCCCGGGGTCCGGGAAATACTTTTCCGGCACGCCCAGAGAGCATCCCCCGGCGAGCAGCAGGATGACAGCGCCCGCAGGCAGCGCAGCTGAAATAGTTTTTCGCATATCTACAGTTAATTTATATCTCCAAAAACGATCCATTGCAAATACGCGGTCCCACCTGGTCGCGCGCCCGGCCGTCACACGGCCGTCGGGTGCGATAAATGGAAACGGCGGCAGCTCTCACTCCCCGATGATCTTTACGAGGATCCGCTTGCTGCGGCGGCCGTCGAACTCACCGTAGAAAATCCGCTCCCACGGTCCGAAATCGAGCTTCCCCTCCGTGACGGCCACCACGACCTCCCTGCCCATGATCTGCCTCTTGTGATGCGCGTCGCCGTTGTCCTCTCCCGTGTTGTTGTGATCGTACCGGTCGGGGTCGTGCGGGGCCAGCCCCTCGAGCCAGCGCTTGTAATCCCTGTGAAGCCCCGGCTCGTCGTCATTGATGAAAACGCTTGCCGTGATGTGCATGGCATTGACGAGACACAGGCCCTCCCGAACTCCGCTTTCCCGCACCGCGTCCTCCACGTCCCGCGTGATGTTCAGAAAATCCATCCTGGCAGGCACTTTCTTCGTAAGATATTTTGTCAGTGATTTCATTGTTTCTCCTCTATTGATGAAGCTCTCAGAACCGTCAGGCCGGCGGGCTCAGGGAACGATGAAGAAAATCTCCCTCACGTCGAGACTGGTCGTGCCGTCGCCTATGATCTCGATGAAGGCCCTGGCCGTCTGCTCTTCGCCCGTGGAAGGGACTGACTCGTTCCGGGCGGGAATGATGTCGAAGCACACGGCCGTGCCCGGAAGGACCCCGGTAAACGTATCGTCAAAACCGTCGCCGCTCACGTCGTCCACGGCGAGCCCCGTGACACAGAAGACGCCGGGGTTGTCAGGGTCCTCGACGCTGTCCGTTACGTTGGTCTCGATCCTGGCTATGAACTCCGTCGCCTCGATCTCATCGGTGGGGTCGTCCCATGCCCGCGCGGTAACGGACAGGGGGACCTGCGTGACGAGCTCCTCGAATGCTCCCACCACCGCGTCACTCAGGCCGGCGCCGTCCGCTGGAATCGAGCGGACAACCGGGCTTCCGCCATCGGTGACCGCTCCCGTGTCGACGACCAGCTGATTCGTGTGAGCCCTGTCACCCGTCGTGCCGGAAAAAACCGCAATGACCTTGATGTTTTCCTCCACAAGGGCGGTGACCGTTTCATCATACGACGGGGCGGCAATGCCTTCGCCGTAGGGGTTTGCATTCCTTGGACCGTTGTGAAACGGCGCGTCAGTGAAAAGGAGGATCACGGGAAGGCTTCCCCTCCTGAAACAGGGATAGCCGAATTGACTGCCCTCGCACGCGGGCTCGGGTTGCCTGGGCATGGTGGGCGCCGGGTCCCCCCTGGCCACGGTCCAGAGGGCCGTCACGTGGCTCTCGGGATAGTCGTTTCCGCCCCCGCTGTAAAGGGCCGCGACGCCCGCCGCCATGGACTCCGGGTCTGCGTCGAGATTGGCCAAATTTTCATAGGAGGTGTCGCCGCTCGAGCCGTAGGGGGTCACGGGATAGTCCTCGAAATGCCCCACGCCCATACGAATGTCCCGAACCGCCCCGGCCAGCCCGGGAATGATGGTGCCTGAAATCCCGGTTTTCAGACCGCTGATTTCGCTGTACATGGTCCCGGTCGTGTCCACCAGGAAATAAACATCCGCGATCTTGATGGACGTATCGAACACGAGCGTAAGCACGGGGGGATAGGGGTCCTCGCCGTAGGGAACGATGATCTCGCTGCAGGCGCCCTCCGGCTCGCCGCACTCGCCCCACGTGCATGCATCGCCGCACGTCCTCGATATGCCGGACCCGCAGTAGGTGAAGCAGACCTCCCCGGATCCCCGGACGCATTCGAAGCCATTGTCATCAGTCCCGTCGCAATCGTCATCTTCGCCGTTGCAAGCCTCGTCGGGCGGTTCGCAGGCGCCCCACTCGCACTCCGCCGTGCAGGGCTGCGTGCCCGTGCTCCCGCAGGCCGTGTCGCAGGAGCGGCTTGCCTCGTGCTCGGGATCGCAATCCTCGCCTTCATCGACAACACCATTGCCGCATTCCTCCGGTACTTCCACGTCGACGTCGGTGTCGGCGGGCGTGTCGGCCGGCGTGTCCTCGACCGAATCAGGGTGCGTGTCCTCGACCCCGTCCGGCATGCCGTCCGGAAGGGAGTCTTCCTGCGTGTCCCCCGCCGAATCGGCAGTCCCGTCCCCGTCCGCGCCGTCCGTGTCCGCGTCCCCCCCCGAACCCAAAGTCCCCTGGCAGGCAAACATGAGCCCCGCCGTCAGGCACAGTGAAACAACAACAATTTTGTTACTTCCCGTCATTTTTTATCTCCAGTGTACCTGATTATAATAGAAAAACTCGTCCATGCAAACAATGAGCCATGACAGGTGACTTCTTATTTATACCCTGAAGATGGCGGCGAGCTTTTTTCCCATGAGCCTCCAGGACAGAAGCAGCGTGCCGAGCAGCAGGAACATGCACCAGATGCCCAGCGCGCTCGCGATGTTCTCGCCGTTCATGAGCTGGAAGGAGAGCTCCCAGATGGCCTTGGTGATAGGGAAATCCTCCTGCCAGAAGGCCAGGATCAGGCTGTCGGAAACCTCCAGCATGGCGAAGCTGAAGACCAGGACGGCCGCCCCGATGACATTGGCGAGGATGAGAGGCAGCGTGATCTTCCAGACCGTCCGCAGCGTACCGGCCCCCAGGTTTCGCGCCGCCTCCTCGAAGCTCTTCGAGACCTGCTGTATCCCGGCCGCGCAGCCCCTGACCACGAAGGGAAGCCTCCTCGTTGCATAGGCGATCATGAGGAGCACCGTGGGGTCCGCGGTCTGAGGGTCCAGGAACGAGAAAATCTCCCCGGGCCTGGTCATGGCAAGATACCCGAATGCCATCACGATTCCCGGCACGGCCAACGGGAGCATGCAGAGCGTGTCGAGAAGCCTTTTGCCCCTTGCCCTGGTGCGGACGATGATGTAGGCCGCGGGAATGCCGATGAGCAGGTCCGCGAAAACACTGAGCGAGGAATATTTCAGGCTGTTGAGGACGGCCGGAAAGGCCATGTCGTTTTTCAGGACCTCGGCATGATGGTGCATGGCCAGCTGCGTCGGAAGAACCGAAAACTGCCACTTCCCGGCAAGGCTGATGAGGATCACCGAGATGTGCGGCAGCAGGCTGGCGCCGATGACGAAGAGCAGCACGGCCGTGACCGCGGCCGTGGCCTTTGCCCCAAGCTTCTTTATCGATATGGGGCCTCCGGCCTTGGCCCCGTAAATCTCGATCTTCCTTCCGAACATGACCTTGCCCACGAGGTAGACGGCCGCCGATATGAGAAGCATGAGCAAAACGAGCACGTAGGGCTGCGGCCTCATGTCGATGCTGCTCAGGCCCCTGAATATCTGGACCGACGTGAGCTCGGACCAGTCGAACATGAGAGGCGTGCCGAGCTCGGTAAAGCTCCATATGAACACGATCGTGCCGCCCGCGAAAAGCCCCGGCCTTGCCAGGGGCAGCGTCACCTTCCAGAGAACCTGCCACGGCCTGGCCCCCAGGTTGCGCGCCGCTTCCTCCAGCGCCGGGTCGACGTTGGCGATCGATGCCTGTGCGTTGAGAAGCATGATGGGGTACAGGTGCATGACCTCGAGGAAAACAACCATCCAGAACACGTGCTCGCCCAGCAGGTTGGGCGGCGAGGCGGGATCGATAATGGAAAGCTTCTGCAGGACCAGGCTGATCGTGCCGCCGTCCATGGCAAGAAGCTTCTTGATGCCGATGGCGCCCACGAAGGGGGGAAGGATAATGGGAGCGAAAAGAAGCGCTCCAAGGATCTTTTTTCCCCTGAATTCGAATTTCGTGGTGAGGTAGGCGAGAAAAACACCCAGCACGAGGCTCAGCAGCGTCACCGTGGACGCAACGGCCAGGCTGAGAAGAAGCCCCCTGCTGTATATTTCCCTGACAAAGGCGTTCGCAAGAAAGAACAGGGTCCATTCCCCGTCCAGCCTCACGCCGGATACGCAGACCTTGTAAATCGGCGTCAGCAGGACCACGCCGAGGACGGCGATAATCACCCAGCAGAAAATGTCCGCGTGGTATTTGCGCGTCGAAACGTTCATGGGTGCCGGTGCAGGATTTCTAACAATCGGTTCGGGAGGCTAAAGCCTCCCCTACCCGCAAGTTCAATTTTTAATAATTTCCTCGTACTTGTCCTTGAAAAACCTGAAATACTTCTCCTCTTCGAGCTCGGTTTCCACCGGCCCCCTTATCGTCTCCATCAATTCAAACCCTTCCTTTTCGCCCAGCGGCATTTCGTCGAAAAGCCTGATCAGTTTTTCATCAGGCTCCAGCTGGATTTTCCTCCATGCTTTCTTGAGCCTCGCCTTGTTCTGAACCGCCGCCGTCTCGAACAGGAAGGTCAGGACCCTGGAGCGGCCGGCGCCCTTTTTCTCGTCGTATTCAAGGGTCGCGAACGCCTCGAAGGGATTGTCTTTCAATGTCGTCCTTCCGGCATACGCGGCGTAAACATCGGGCCTCACCGGAAAATGCCATAGGCTGTATTTTTCCGGCCCTCCCGGCGCTCCCGGCGGCAGGAACCACAGGCTCTGCCCCTCCCGGGAGAGAAGAAACTCAATGAAGAGCTGCGCCAGCTCCTTGCGCGGCGTCCCCTTGATAATGCTGACCGGGTCCGGTGTGAACGTTGTCTCCCCCCTGGGCAGCACGAAACCCGTAAAATCACCGCCATCCTTTTCGATCTGGGCAAAAGCGTAAGTATCGATGACCATGCCCGCCACGGCCTGGCCCGAGGAGATCTCCCGCACAATGTCGCCGGACGAATGCGTGAAGCTGCCCGCGTTGGCAAGTATCCTCAGCAAAATCCGCCATCCCTCCTCCCAGCCGAAGCACTGCAGGATCATTTCGTAGCACGCCCTGGCCGACCCGCTCTCCATGGGGTCCGCAATGACGAGAAGGTTGCTGTAGGAGGGATCGGCCAGGTCTTTCCAGGAGGTCGGCTCCTCCATGCCCCTGTTGGCCAGGCCGTTGCGGCTGTAAATTATGCCGAAGCTGCTGACCGTGACACCGAACCAGTGGGCGGACGGGTCCCTCAGGTTGACGCCTCCCAGCTTTTGCGGCACCGCGGCCAGGGCTTCCTCTGAAAGCGCTGCAGGCTCGGTCATGCCCATTTTCCTGGCTTTTTCATGGGCCGGCCCGCCCCCGAAAAACACGTCGATATTCACTGCCCTGCCGGCCTGTGCGGATTTTATCTCATTTTCAAGAAACCGCATGATATTCCCGGTCCCCCTGGCAGGCTGCCACCTTATGGAAACATCTCTTCCAGCCTTGCGTTTCGCATAACCCTCGAAGGCAAGGGAAACCTCGTACCTTACCGTCTCATCCATGGGAGAAATGACGACGAGCTCATCATCCCTTGCGGTATCGGCCGGATCCTGGCGGCAGCATTGAAGCACGCCGGAAAGAAGCGCCAGCGCAAGAGCCTGGACGGCCCTATTCGTCACGGTACACCTTGACATCTTTCGGGTCGATGAGAAGAACCACGTCCTCGCCCTCGGATCGAGTTTCCTCCGGAGCTGCTTCCATCACTTTCAGACGGATCGTGTCATCGACGGCAATATCGTACTGGGTAATCTCGCCAAGGAAGGTGATGCTGCGGATTCTGCCCCTGACCTCGTTCGCTTTTATTTTCGACCCGTCCTTTTCGCCGGACGCGGCGGCCCCCGCTATCGTGATCTTTTCCGGCCGGACGGAACAGACAGCGGCGTGCCCCCCGGCCAGGCCCGCGGGAAAGCCCGCGCCCCGAACCAGCGCGGAACCGACCCTGACGACGGCTCCATCCCTGCCCGCGCTTTCCACCTTCCCCTGGAGAAAATTCGATTCCCCCACGAACCCGGCCACGAATTTCGTGGCCGGGTTGCGATACAGCTCGCCCGGCGCGGCAACCTGCTCGACCCTCCCGTTGTTGAGAACCGCGATCCTGTCGGCAATGCTCAGCGCTTCCTTCTGGTCGTGCGTCACGTAAATCGTCGTCATTTCCGCCTGCTTGCAGATTCTCCTGATTTCCGTTCTCATTTCGATTCTCAGGTTAGCGTCGAGATTCGACAGCGGCTCGTCGAGAAGGAGGCAGAGGGGGTCCGCGGCCACGGCCCTGGCCAGGGCGACTCTCTGCTGCTCGCCCCCGGAAAGCTGGGCCGGCTTTTTCAACCCGTGCCTTTCCATGTGTACGATCTTGAGGGCCTGTGCGGCCTTGCGAACCCTCTCCGCCTTGTCCACGCCTTTCACGGTCATGGCGAACTGGACGTTCTGCCCGACCGTCATGTGAGGCCAGAGAGCATAATTCTGGAACACCATGGCAAGGCGGCGAAGGTGGGCGGGCTTGTGCGTGATGTCCTCCTCGCCGATCAGCACTTTCCCCCCATCGGGCTCGGTCAGGCCCGCGATGATCCTGAGCAGCGTTGTTTTCCCGCACCCGGAAGGCCCGAGAAGAAAAAATATTTCCCCTTCCCGGATCTCGAGCGAGACACGGTCGAGCGCCACGGTACTTCCGAAGCGCTTATCGACATCCACTATGCGAATGGGGTTCATGATATAAAAGCTTTCAGCTATCGGCTATCGGCTTTCAGGTCCTCCAGCGCCGCCTGTTTACAGGGGTCCCGGCACCGGCCGTGCCGGCTGGGAAAATCATTACATTCATGACCGCAATTTGTAAATGGGCAAGTCCTTCCTGGTCGCAAAATCGGGACGCAAAAAGCGGTCATTTTTTGGACACCCGTTTCCGCCATGGTGTATAAATGGTGGTTGGAGGGTGATTTTCCGGCAAAAATTTTCAGGAGGTGGATCGTGATGTTTGAGAACAGGGTTTTGGAAGAATGGCTCGAGGAAAAAGTGACGAGTTACTTTCTGTGCGATCTGAAAGCGCAGGAGGTGGTGCCCATTTCCACGGGAAGCAATTTCATTGATGTGATGGTCAAATGGGAAGGCCGCAAGAAATGGTTCGTGCGCTGCTTCCCAACGTCACGGCCCGGAACCTTCACTCCCGGCATCGGCAGAACGGTCGACATGTTCCGCGCTGCCATCGTGCTGGAGGCCGAGCCCGTCCTGGGATACGTGTACGGAAACAAGGTGGAAACAATCCACACTTATGACCGCGACGATCTCGAAGACATCAATGACTGGAAAGAAGCGGCGTGAGGGGCGGGCTTTGCCCGCCCGGCCATCAGCTTTCGGCTGCCGGCTTTCAGCGCTGTAAAAACCTTTCGGAACTGTAGACTCCCGGCACATTATTGCATCAGATCGGACTTGTGGTACATTATGGGTATGGAGGGGGTGTATCGCGGACACCCTTCTCGTGACGCCATGTTGAAGCATTTTTCATCAACGGCGGCCGTGCTCTGCCTTGTTCTCCCGGGCTGCGCAGAGGTCGACACCTCTCCCGACCTCTACGATGCGCCGGACCTGATCGACGCGCCCTGGGATTGGACGGTTGACGATGCGATCCCCGACCCGGCCGCTGACGGCGATGCGCCCATGGATCCGTGGGGCGATGAAGCCGCGCTGCCCGACGTGATCGACGCGGCGGACCTGCCGCCGGAAGACGCGCCGCCCGAATCGGAGCCTGACACCCCGATCGATATGCCGCCTGACATCCCGGTGGAGGACACGCCCCCGGATACGGTTGACGTGGACGCGCCGCCGGACATCCCGGACGAAGAAGAGCCCGGCGCCGACCTTCCCGCTGACCTTGAACCGGAAGACCTGCCGCCGGAATTGCCCGATACCGGCGATGCCGTCGACGTGGAGGCCGAGGGCTGCGATCCCGGCGTCTTTCACGCCTACACGGCCACGGACGTGCCCAGGTCCATTCCAGACAGCGATCCTGGTGGCGTTGCGAGCTGGATTGACGTGACGGACTGCGATTTCGACGTCTGGGACGTACGCGTGGCGGTCAACATCGATCACTCCTACATAGGCGACCTGACGGTGAGCCTCGTAAGCCCGGACGGCCGCAGGACCCTCCTTCACAATGGAACCGGCGGGGGAGCCGACGACATCATGACCACGTATCCGACCCTGACCGAGCCTGCTCAGACACTGTGCTCCGTGACGCGCCAGTCTTCGCTGGGAAGATGGGGGCTTTTCGTGGCCGACACATCCTGGCTCGACTCGGGAGATCTTGTTTCATGGAGCCTCGAGCTGTCCGGCGCTGCCTCCGGCTGCCGGAGCGACTGGTGGTATTCAACCGATGCTTTCCCCATGTCCATCCCGGACAATGATTCCGGCGGGATCTACAGCACGGTCACCATCACGGAGTCGGGGGCCATCACGAGCCTGCGCGTGGGCGTGGATATCAGCCACGGCTACATCGGCGACCTGAGCGTTGCCGTCACGTCCCCCGACGCAACGACGCGCATCCTGCACGACAGGTCGGGGGGCTCGGACAGCGACATCAAAACCTTCTACCCGACGCCCACCACGCCCGCCGAGGCCCTGGACGTGTACACGGGCATGGAGAGGGCCGGGACGTGGACGCTGCACGTGTCGGACAACGCCAGCCTGGATTCCGGGCAGCTCAACGGCTGGCTCCTCGAAATCAACTAAAAGCGTACGACGGGCTTTCTCCGCCGGTTTCCGCCTGCGAAAACTTATTTGCTTGTGGTGTGTTGGAACTTGCTGGTTCTCACCTGCCCCCGGCAACATCTACGCTTCCCGCGTTGATGTTGCGGTGGAAGAATCTGTGGGCTGCTCGACAGCATGAAGTTCGCTACCGCGTAGATCGGGTAGGAGCGAATATTGTTTTCCGAAGAGAAGTTCAACGTCGAGAAGCGGACGCCGTAAGGTGAGTGCGGGTGCTCGCACAGGAAGAGGTGCAGGCTCTTGAGCGATCCGGGCGCGCCGCTCTTGACCTCTACCGGGATGACAACTCCTTCTTTTTGAATCAGGTAGTCCACTTCAGCGCTGCTGGACCTGGACTCCCTCAGCCAAGAGAAGAGCTGGCACTTGCCCGTGGGCCGGCTCCAGGCTGTTATCTCCTGTCCTACGAAGGCTTCGGTCACTGTCCCTTTATTGACGAAGTTTCTTTCCGGATCCAGAAGCCATGAGGACGAGTCGATGCCCATGACCGTCTGGGCAAGCGCGACGTCAAGGAAAATCGTTTTGAATTTCTCGTGGTTTGCTTCCGCTCCCAGGGGAATGCCCTGGCCGGTGCTATGGACCACCTTGCTCGCCGCTCCTGCCTTGACGAGCAGATCCAGCGACGGCATGAGCTCTCTCTTGCGGCAGTCTCCCGGGACATTGCTGTACTTGAATTTTTTCCCCATGCTCGATGGTATGGCATTGAACAGGATATCTGCCCACCCGTTTCACATTGCTGCCTTGAGTCGACTGACAGGACCCCGGTAGTGGCGGATTTGAGAGCCGTATTTCGAAAAGCATCTGGAATATACGGCAATTTAGCAAGATACAAGCATTATTAGCACGTGTAGGGCCATTTATCAAGGGTGTTTCGGGTTTTTATGGTTATTATTCAGGGTTACGTTTTCGGTGTATGGTTGAAAATCAAGAATGAAACAGCAAGACCTTTCATTGCGGTTTTTTCATCCGCCCGGGCAGCGTGAAGTGAAATACGGACGAGAAGAGCGCCAGGACGAGGTAACACACGACGAAAATGGCGAGCGAATAGGAAACGGCCTGCTCGGCCGGGACGCTCAGCTTGCCCAGCAGCAGGATGAGCATGGCTTCCCTCGTGCCGATGCCGGCTATGGTGATGGGCACAACAAGCTCAACACGATCATGAAGTAATACCGGCGCCCGGCCGCCCGCGGGCAGGACGGGAAAAACCTCGATGAAAGTTCCTGGTATTCTCCTGGTATTTTGGCGAGCGACAACCAAGACAGGACCATTTCCGGATAAAACATAAAAAAAATATTGACATAGGGATAATTAACGGTAGTATTGTGGATTATACGAATAACCAACAATAGGACTGCCGGATGGAACTGCCAAGAATAATCAACCTGCCTGAATTATTGGCAAAAAAATCGTTTTTCCTCTTTGGGCCGCGCGCCACCGGGAAATCCACTGTCGTCAGGCAGCAGCTTTCGAAATCGGCCACGGTCATCGATCTATTGGATTCACGTTTTTTTCTGAGACTTTCAGCATCGCCTTACGAGTTGGAATCTCTCGTTCGCGACAAGAAACACGATATCGTGGTCATCGATGAGATCCAGCGAATCCCTGATCTTTTAAATGAAGTGCATCGATTGATTGAAAAGCTCAAGACAACCTTTCTGTTGACTGGTTCCTCTGCCAGAAAGCTGCGTCGGGGCCAGGCTAACCTGCTAGCTGGACGGGTCTGGCAGGCCCGGATGTTTCCCTTCTCCCGTAAGGAGCTTTCGGACTTTAATCTTGATCGATATCTTCTTTATGGCGGCCTTCCTGCAGTCTATTTAAGCGACCATCCCGCTGAAGAGTTGGACGCCTATGTCAACACATACCTGCGCGAAGAGATCATGGCAGAGGGACTGATCCGAAAGCTGCCTCCATTTTCCCGATTCTTGCGTGCGATCGCCGTGTCCAACGGCGAGATGATCAATTTCACCAAGCTTGCCAACGACTGCCAGGTGCCGCCATCGACCGTGACCGAATATGTCGGACTGCTCGAAGACACGCTTGTGGGTTTCATGCTGCCGGCATGGGTGGAGTCGAAAAAGAGAAAGGCGATCAGGACAGGCAAGTTCTACCTTTTTGATCCGGGAGTCACTCATGTACTTGCAGGCACAACATCGCTGGATCGCAACTCCGATCTCTATGGTCGCAGCTTTGAGCAGTTTATCGGAATGGAGATCCGGGCCTGGCTGAGCTACCGCAGGAAAAGGACTGATCTGGCCTATTGGCGATCGTCTCACGGCCATGAAGTGGACTTTCTGATCGGCGAAAAAACCGCCGTCGAGGTGAAGGCATCCAGGCGGGTAACTCAAAGGGATTTCAAAGGGCTCGAGGCCCTGGATCAAGAAGGGGTCTTCGAGCGCCTCCTCCTGGTAAGCCAGGATCCGGTGGGGTCCAGGCGAGGAAACATGCGGGCGGTTCATTTCGAGACCTTCCTCGACGAACTCTGGAGCGACCGGCTCGCTTGAGACCTATCGACCCCCCTCGAATTTAACAAGCTCCGAAGCGGTAAATCATGTCAAACAACCGCAATGCAATGTCACTTAACCGAGCTCTTTTTCGGGCGGAAGGATCGATGAGAGGATCCGCTCCCTTTCGTACCTGACCTGCAGGATTTCCTCGGAGAAATGCTGCTCCAGCAACTGGCCGATGGCGATCTGGCTGAGAACCAGCCTGCGCTGCTGTATGTAGTCCATGAGGTCGTCGTGAAACTGAAGCGCGCTGCCGTATCGCTCGTCGGGCTCCCTGGCCAGCGCCTTTGAAAGAATCCGTTCCAGCACATGCTGGTCCTGGTAGCGCTTCTCTTCGAGCGGAGGGCAATCGCCCCTCAGGGCCATCCTGTGAACTTCGTTCTTGTCCTTCGATGAGTACATTTTTCTTCCCGCCAGGAGCTCCCACATGATGATTCCCGTGCTGAAGATGTCACTCCTGCAGTCCAGGGGCAGGCCGGCCGCCTGCTCCGGCGACATGTATGAGAGCTTCCCCCGTATCTCGCCTTCCTTGAAAATGATCTGCGTGAGCTCGCTCGTCGTGGCAACGCCGAAGTCGCAGATCTTGACCTCCCCTGAAAAGGAAACGAGGATGTTGCCCGGGCTCAGGTCGAGATGGATGAGGTTCAGAAGCTTTCCGTCGGGGCCTTTTGACTCGTGAACAGCCTCCAGGCCCTGGAGGATGCTCGACACCACGTGGAAGATGAAGGTTTCAGGGACCGGTATCCTGTGCCTGGAAAACAGCCCGAGAAGCCGGTTCAGGTCAACGCCTTCCACGTATTCCATGGCAATATAGGCGTTTTCCCCTTCAACCTTCAGATCGACGATTTTTGTGACAAAAGGGCTTTGAATCTTGTCCATGATCCTGGCCTCGTTCGTCAGCGCTTTGACGAACTGGGGGATCTTGGCCAGATAGGAGTGGATTTTCTTCAGTACGACCGTCTTGCCTTCCGAGAGGGGCCCCACGTAACGCGCGAGAAATATTTCCGCCATGCCGCCTTTTCCTATATGGTCAAAGACGACATAATCGCCCGCCTTGAATGGAAATGAATCGTTTTTCATGAAAACCTTCGGCTTTCGGCTTATTCGAATCCGCTGGCCTTTTTGACCATGGTCTTCCCGGCGGCCTTCTGCCTCTTGCGCCTGGATCGTACGGGCCCGGCTGCCTCACGCCTGTTTCTTACCTTGCCTTTGAGGCGGGTGCCGTTCTCCACGCTCATGGTGATCCTGCCGTCCTGCTTCACCTTCCCGGTCAGGATCAGGTCCGCCACGCACGATTCAACGGTCGCCTGAATGGTCCTTCGCATCGGCCTGGCGCCGAGCAGGGGATCAAACCCGCCGGATTTTATCAGGAGATCCGTGACGTCCTCGTCCCACGTTATCCTTATCCTGCGGTTTTCATAAATGGTCGCTGCGCTTGCCCGCAGCATCATGCGTGCAATCTTCTGCACTTCCTGCCGGGTCAGAGGTGAAAAGACGATCGATTCGTCGATCCTGTTCATCAGCTCGGGAGAGAAAACCTCCATGCACCTCTCCCTCATTTTCCGGCAGTAGCTTGTCTCGGCGGTGTTCTGCTCAATGGCAAAGCCGGCCGGTGTTTTCAGCTTCAGGTCCGAGCCGATGTTGCTGGTCAGAACGATGACACAGTTTTGAAAATTCGCTATCCTGCCGTGGGCATCGGTGAGCCTCCCCTCTTCCAGCAGCTGGAGCAGGAGCCTGTGAACGGCCATGTGAGCTTTTTCAAATTCGTCCATGAGCACGAGCCTGTAGGAGTGGTCGATGATGGCGTCGGTCAGCTCGCCGCCTTTCTCGAACCCCACGTAGCCCGGGGGCGCCCCGATGAGACGCGAAACAGAGTGGGCCTCCGAAAACTCGCTCATATCGAACCTGAGCATCGCGCTGTCTTTTCCGAAGAGTGTGCCGGCCATGACCTTCGCCATCTCCGTTTTTCCCACGCCCGTCGGCCCGAGAAAGAGGAACGACCCGATGGGGCGGTGACCCCTGAAGCCCGCGGCGTTCCTGCGCATGGTCAGGGCGATTTTCTCGATCGCCTCGCCGTGGCCGACGACCCTTGCCGAAAGAGCCTTTTCCAGGTTGATGAGCCTCTCGCCGTCGGTTTCCGAAAGCCTCTCGATGGGGACATCGGTCAGGGACGAGACAACCTGAGCCACGAGCCCGGAGGTGACCTGTTTCTGTTCGGTTCGTCCGGTTCTCGCCGCCGCCAGGTCGAGCACCATGAGAGACTTCTCGGGGTTTTTCCTTCCCGACAGGTACCGGGTCGACAGGTTCACCGAGGCGGTGCAGGCATCGGCGTCTATGTCCACGCCATGGTACGACGCATATTTGGAGGACAGCTGGTTTACGATCCTGAGCGTCTCCTCGTGGCCCACCTCCTCGACGTGAATGGGCGTGAGGCACCGGGAAAAATTGCTGTCCAGGTCGCCCATCTTTTTCCAGGACGCCGGAGTGGCGGTAAATACCGATGGCAGCATGCCCTGCGCAAGAGTCTCCTTGATCTCGGCCAGCACGCCCTCTCCCCCCCCTTCGATGCTCTTGATGATTTCCATGGCATCGTCGAAAAACAGGGTCAGCCTGCCGCGCAGCCTGGCCGATTCCTTCTTGAGGGCGGCAATCTTCTCGCTGAGCGAGCCCCTGATGCTCGTGCCGCCGATCAGAGATGATGAGGTGGCGGCCATGATGACCGTGGACGCGATATTGCCGTCGACCTCACCCTTGACGATCTTCTGAGCCAGGCCTTCCACGATGGCCGTCTTGCCAACGCCCGATTCGCCTATCAGTATCGGGTTGTTCGCTTTCCGCCTGCCGAGGACATCCATGAGGCACTCGATTTCGTGCTCCCTTCCCAGGAGCTCGTCGAGCTCATTGTTCAGCGCCTTGAGATTGAGATTGACCCCCAGCTGGGCGATCACCGGAAACTGCTTGGCGTCTATTTTCCAGCGAAGCGGGGATACGACGATCTGTTTGTCGGGCTCCGGCTCGCTGCTTTTCATCCTGCTCGCATCGTAGTATTTTCTGCTTCCCGCCTGCTTCCCGGGAGCCTCGAGATTCATGGGAAGATTGACCTGGTTGTGGTCATTTCTCCGGTTCGGGCCGCCATGCCTTCCCCTGCCGCCCTGCCTGCTGCCTGTTTTGCCCGGCTTGCCCGTGTCGAAGATATTCGCGCCTCTCTCGCTTCCGATGGTGGATGTTCTTTTGCCGATCCCCACCAGGTATGCCATGACCTGCCCGTACAGCTTTTCCACCTTGAAGTGTCCCGCATTGAGGCATTTGTAGGCAAGGCAGTCCTCGATGGTCGTCAGCGCCGCAAGCAGGTGCAGGCCCTGTATCTTCGATGTCTGGGACGCTCCCGGAAAGCTGGCCGGGATTCTCTCTGCGAGCTTCTGCGCAGCCCTGTTCAGCTCATCGATCGTTTCGGCGGGCTCGGCCTGATCGAACTTCATGACCTTCCGGACCGTGTCTTTCGTAATGCCGAAGTCCGCAAGGATCTTTGAGGCCAACCCGTCCCCTTCGCAGAAAACGAGAAGCAGGTGCAGCGTCGTCAGGTTCTGATTCATCCGGTCTGATTTGTCAAAGGCCTTTTCCAGGATATGCTGGCCCTCTTCGCCGAGTGAGAAACTCATCCCTTCCTCCTTTCACCGTCCGCGGCCCTGCTTGTGCGGCGTTGCCGCAAGCTGTCAGCCTTCAGCTGCCGGCTGCAGGCTTTTTCGGAAATGCCCTCGAATAAAGACAAAAAGCTGATAGCCGATAGCCGATAGCTTTATATATAACTTGCTTTAATTAGGATATTCAAATTTTTGACCGCCTATTTCGTCTTGTGGGGACTCAATATTTCTGTTATATCTCAACCCCATGCTCGACCTTCAGACCATCCTCGGCAATCTCGAGGAAGCCAGGAAAAAGCTCCTGCTCAGGGGCGAAGAGGCGGCATCCCGCCTCGACGGGATCGCAGCGCTGGGCAGGGAGCGCAGCGCGCTGATCCAGGGCCTGGACGAGAAAAGATCCTTGATGAAGAAGGGATCAGCGGAGACGGGAAAGCTGCAGAAAAGCGCCTCCGCCCCAGAGCTTGAAGCAAAGCGCGAAGAGCTGAAAGGCCTGCGAAGTGAAATCAAGGACCTGGAGTCGAAGCTCGGCGAGGTCACGGCCGGGATATCGGAGCTCATGCTCCTGGTTCCCAATATTCCGCATGATTCAGTTCCCGAAGGCCCCGACGAGACATTTAATCGGGTCGAAAGCGAATGGGGCCGCAGGCCTGACTTCGATTTCGAGCCCAAACCCCACTGGGAGCTTGGCGAAAAGCTCGGCATCATAGACTTCGAGCGCGCAGCGAAAATAGCAGGCTCCAGGTTCGCCGTCATGGCCGGGGCCGGGTCGATGCTGGAGCGGTCCCTGCTTCAGTTCATGCTCGACGTGCATACCAGGGAAAACGGCTACAGGGAGGTATTGCCCCCATTTCTCGTCAACACCGCCGCCATGACCGGCACGGGACAGCTACCGAAATTTGCCCGGGACTCCTTCAAGATAGACGGACAGGAGCTTTACCTCGTCCCCACGGCCGAGGTGCCGGTGACCAATCTTCACGCCGATGAAATCATTGACGGGGACAGCCTGCCCCTGCGCTACTGCGCCTGGACCCCCTGTTTTCGCAGCGAAGCCGGTTCCCACGGCAAGGACGTGAGGGGGCTTATTCGCCAGCATCAGTTCAACAAGGTCGAGCTCGTGAAATTCTGCAAGCCCGAAAACAGTTACGAAGAGCTCGATCTGCTGGTGCGAGACGCGGCAGGCATCCTCGAGAAGCTCGGGCTCCACCACCGCATCGTAACGCTCAGCAGCGGCGACATGGGTTTTTCCGCGGCCAAGTGCTACGACATCGAAGTGTGGCTGCCGTCGCAAAACGCGTTCAGGGAGATTTCTTCGTGCTCCAACTGCACGGATTTTCAGGCCAGAAGGGCAAAAATCCGCTACAGGCCCGCCAGGGGAGCCAAGCCGAAGCTCGTGCACACGATGAACGGCTCCGGGCTCGCCGTCGGCAGGACCCTGATCGCGATCATGGAGCAATGCCAGCGCAGCGACGGAAGCATAGCCGTTCCCGGGGCCCTGAGACAGTACATGGGCGGCATGGAGCTCATCGGCCCGTAATAAACTCAGGTGTCATTCCTCACGCCGCTTGTAGTGCGGGGCTTTAGCCCCGCCGGCTTCAACCTTGCTGCAGGCGGCCCATAAAGGGCCGCACTACATACAATTAATTTGCCGCAAAACGTCCATTGGTCACGAAGCCCGAAAAATTGACTTTCGGAATAAATAGGCTTAGAAACCTTTATATATTATGATCACGGCGAGGCTGCACATAGTTCTTTTAACGGCCCTGTTCTCTCTGAGCGCGGCCGCGCAGGAC
>JBDRLK010000539.1:0-2521 GCA_043813155.1 Pseudomonadota bacterium
AGGAACACACATGGACGACGACAAGGCAACAAGGCGCATCATGGACGGCTCGTCGTGGAACGAGTTCTGCGACGCCATAAAAATGGCCGGCAGCATTGTTCTCGGCCAGGGCGCGCCGGACGACCCGCTCACACGGGCCGAGGGGTTTCGCTACCTGAGCAGGCTTGCGCGCGTGGCGCTCGAGGCCTTCGTGGAATACAACGACCCGCTGGCGCCGGTGCTCTTCCGGCCGGTCCACGAGACCGTAAAGATGGGCGCCGACAACCCGGACAACACCTACCAGTGGGCCTCGATCAGCGGCGCGCATGACTACCGCCTGTGGGGCACGCGGGGCACGATCAGCTATCTTGGCATGGGCACGTACAGGGGGATGTACGGGTCGGGCGGACCGTCGGGCGAGACAGGCTACCTCGAGGCAAAGGACATGCAGGCCGGCTCAGACGGCTCTCTCGAGATCGTCCTGAGCTGCGATGAAAAGCCGGGCAACTGGCTCCCCATGCGGCCGGACACGGGCTCGCTGATCATCCGACAGACCTTTCTCGACCGGAGCAGCGAGAAGATCGCGGACCTGAAGATCGAGCGCATGGGCGGCGAAAAAGAGCCGAGCCCCTGCACGCCCGCCAGGATCGACGAAGGGCTGGCGTCCGCCGCCCGGATCGCCGTGGGAGCGCCCATGCTCTTTGCGAGCTGGGCCGAGGAATTTGCAAAGCACGCCAACGAGCTTCCGCGGTTCGACCCGTCCACGTCCCTTGCGGCGCACGGCGACCCCAACATCACTTACTACCATAGCTACTGGAAGCTGGAGCCTGACGAGGCCCTGGTCATCGAGGTCAAGCCGCCCGAGTGCGACTACTGGAATTTTCAGCTGGGCAACCACTGGATGGAGTCGCTGGACTACCGCTACCACGCGATTTCAATCAACAAGCACGAGGCAAAGTATCGGGGCGACGGCTCAGTGCGCATCGTGGTGGCCCACGAGGACCCGGGCGCGGACAACTGGATCACCACGGCCGGGCATAGCCGGGGCACCATGTGCCTTCGCTGGGTGCGGGCCAAGGACCATCCCAATCCGGCAACGAAAGTGGTCAAGCTCAAGGATCTTTGAGGAGAAGGGATTTTTCCGGTGAGCGATCAGAGCAGAGTCACGTCGGTTGACTACGAAAGGCCCTACCGCCCCCCCGCCGTGGCCATGGCCAACCGCGTTGGAAGGCTTCTTGGGAAGGCCGGCGTCAGGGGCGCTGATCTGCGCGTGGACGGCCTGCTCGCGGCCGCGCGCGCAAGAGCCGGGCTTGAGGATTTCGGCGATGACGCGTTCCTGGGCCGCCTCGGGGTCCTGATCGACAGCGTGGAGCGGGAGGCGAACCTGCACCCGCTCGGCCGCCGCATGGCGCGCGAGAATTTCCTGAGGATTCTTTGCAACCGGCTGAGGATGCGCGATGCTTTTAAACGCTGTCCCGGGATTCTCGATCTGCCGATGCAGGACCCGGTTTTCGTGGTTGGGCTTCAGCGCACGGGCACGACCCTTCTGCATCGCCTGCTGGCCTCGGACCCTTCGCACCGGTTCCTGGCCTCGTGGGAGGCCGTCAACCCCGCGCCGCTTCCGGTCCGGGGAGCGAAACAATGGGCCCGGAAGTTTTTACGGGCCTGGGTGCCGGAAGGCGGGCCCGACCCGCGCATTCGCTGGGCCGTGATGGCGGCGAAAGCGGCTGCCTGGCTTGCCCCGGACTTCTTCGCCATCCACCCGGTCGAGGCCCATGCGCCGGAAGAAGACGTGCTTCTTTTCGACTATGACTTCTGGAGCACGGTGCCGGAGTCGACCATGAACGTGCCGGCCTGCTCGGTATGGCTGGAGGACCGGGACCACACGCCGGCTTACGAGTATTACCGGGACGTTCTGAAGCTCCTGTACCGGCAGAGGCCCGTGGGCCGCTGGGTGCTCAAAACGCCCCATCATCTCGAGCACCTGGACGCGCTTCTGAAAGTTTTTCCGGGCGCGAAGATCATCCAGCCGCATCGCGACCCGCTGCGCGTGGTCGCGTCGTTCTGCAGCATGATCGCGCACGCGCGCGGCATCTTCAGCGACGTGGTGGACCCGGCGGAGGTGGGCCGCCACTGGAGCCGCAAGCAGGTCCGCATGGTCACGAGGGCCATGGAGGCGAGGGACAAGGCGCGCCGGGACACGTTCATCGACGTGGCCTACGAGGACCTGGTCGCCGACCCCATCGGGCAGCTTCGGCGCGTCTACGCTTTCATCGGGGTCGAGCTGACGCCCTACCGGGAGCGCAGGATGCGCGAGTTCATGGCCGAGAACCCGCAGCACAAGTACGGCCGCCACAGGTACGGGCTCGAGCATTTCGGGCTCGACAGGCAGGATCTCGAGAAGCGATTCGCCGCGTACCGGGAGCGGTTCAACATCAAGAGCGAACAGGTGTAGCTGCGCGCCACAAACAAAACGCGGTGTAGCTGCGCGCCACAAACAAAACGCGGTGTAGCTGCGCGCCACAAACAAAACGCGGTGTAG
>JBDRLK010000540.1:0-2696 GCA_043813155.1 Pseudomonadota bacterium
TCTGTCTTTTGACATGGGCCTGGAATCAGTAGTGGCAAATATTGTTCCAGCTGGTCCTGCCGCTGGAAAAGTAGAGGGAGTGTTTAGAAATGCCTTTCAGAAAGGCTGGTTAGACTGCGGCTGCCGGCGGAGGGGAAATGCATACCGGGCTGCGATATTGTTGCTTCATGCAACCTTCGTTGCCCTTTGCAACGCCCGCAACGATTCGGGGCAAAGCCTTCGGCGCAACGTTGGAATCATTGAGATTTGAAGACCTATTCAACCGTCTATCCCAAGCCTTTTCAGCATCCTCCAGAGGGTCGTTCGATTAATGCCCAGGATATCCGCTGCCTTTGTCCTGTTTCCCTGTGTTTTGTCGAGAACGGTCATGACATGGCTCCGGGCCATTCCCTCGAGAGTTTGCATGATCTTGGAATCCTGATCGACTTGCTGATCAGCGCCCTTTCGAGCTATCTTATCCGGCAGGCTCTCGGGCGATATCTCTTCGGAGGCTTCCAGCAGGACTGCGCGCTCAATCGTGTTCTCGATTTCCCTGATATTGCCCGGCCAGTGATAGGCTTCCAGCAGGAGAAGGGCTTCCGCGGAAATCCGAGGGATTTCCCTGCCGGATTCCCTGCAGTACTTTTCGAGGAAGTGCTTTGACAGAAGCACGATATCTTCGATTCTTTCTCTCAGGGCGGGAAGCTCTATGGAAACAACGTTGAGCCGGAAGTAAAGATCCTGACGGAAAACTCCCGATTCGACCATCGTTTCCAGGTTCCTGTTCGTCGCCGTAATAACGCGGACATCGACGGAAGCGCGCTCCGTCCCGCCGACCGGCTGGATCACGCCCTCGTCGAGCACCCTGAGGAGTTTCAGCTGGAGTGACGGGCTGATATCTCCGATCTCGTCGAGAAAAATGGTACCCTTGTCGGCGATTTCAAAGATGCCCTTCTTGTTCCTTATCGCGCCCGTGAAGGCGCCCTTGACGTGGCCGAAAAGCTCGCTCTCCAGAAGGTTCTCCGACAGGGACACGCAATCCACGGGCAGGAAAACGCCATTCGAACGGCTGGAGTTGAAGTGGACGGCCCTTGCCACGAGCTCCTTGCCCGTGCCGGTCTCCCCCGTGATGAGCACGGTAGCTTTCGAATCCGCGACCTTTGCTATCATCTCGAACACCTTCAGCATGGCCGGGCTCTTCCCGATGATATTCTCGAATCGATACTTTCCCTGCAACTCATTGCGAAGATACATGTTCTCGGCAAGAAGATTTTTCTTTTCCAGGACTCTTCTAATGACCAGGCGTATCTGATCGAGGTTGAAGGGCTTGGGAATATAGTCTTCCGCTCCCTCCTTTATGGCCTGGATGGCCGTGTCGATCGTTGCGTAGGCCGTAATGACGATGATCAGGGTTTGTGGATGAACGGCTTTCACGGACCTGAGAAGCTCGATCCCGTCCTTGCCCGGCATCTTCAAGTCCGTAATGATCAGGTCGTACGCGGTATCTCTGGCCTTTGAAAAGCCCGCATCCCCATCGACGGCTTCTTCAACAGCGTATTTTTCCTTCTTCAGCAGCTTGGAAAGGGATCGGCGCATGACATCGTCATCTTCAACGATCAGAATACTCGGATTGGGCATCGGTTCACTCCCGGATATTTCAAATGAACATGCTAGCTGCCATTAATGCCGCCGGGCGCAGGCAGGCTTACAATAAAAGTCGTCCCGCTCCTGTTCGCAGCGCTCCCCCCGGCCGCTGCGCTTTTCACGTCGATCTTCCCGCCCATTTCCCTTATGATCCCATAGCTTACGGCCAGCCCGAGCCCCGTGCCATGTCCATTCTTCCTTGTGGTGAAGAACGGGTCGAATATTTTCCCCATGTTCTCCAAAGGTATGCCGCAGCCCGTGTCGGAGAATTCCACCGATACGTTCCCGGTCGCCCCGTCCATGGCGGTCCTCACCGTGAGCTCGCCGCCGTCGGGCATGGCCCAGACGGCATTGGATATGATGTTTATGAAGACCTGCTGAAGCTTTCCTATATCCGTCTTCATCCTCGGAATGCCCCGGTCGAACGTCTTCACGAGCCTGACCTTCGACAGGCGCAGCTGGTTATCCGTTATCTCCAGCAGGTTGTCGAGTATTTCGTTCACGTCCGCCACCTCGGATGTGAGCTCGCTCTGCCGTGAAAATTCCAGGAGGCCCCGCACGATGCTGCTTCCCTGCTTTGCCTGGCTTTCTATAATGCCCAGCGTTGCGACATCCGGCTTGCCTCCCTCACGCGATTCTTCAATGAGCATCTGCGTGTTCAGCAGGATATTGGCAAGCGGCGTGTTCAGCTCATGCGCCACGCCCGCGGTCAGCGTCCCCAGGGAGCTGAGCTTCTCCGCGTGCTGCATCTGCTCTTCCAGCGCCTTCTTTTCCGTGACATCGACGATGATCAGCAGGACATGCGTGCTCCCGCCAAGATGCGCCGGGACGGCCCTCACGCTCAGGGTCCTCCTGCCCCCCTTGCCGAAATCGTGCTCGATCTCGTATGCCTCCAGTGAAAGCGAGCGGTCCAGCACCTCGCGGATTTTTTCCTCCAGCTTCCCGTCCGGAACAATGTCCATGAGGGCTCTGCCCTTTACATCGCTTTCATCCAGGCCGAATCTCTCGTGAAAGTCCCTGTTGACCTGCATGATCTTCAGGTCCCTGCTGAGAACGAGCACGGACAGCGGCAT
>JBDRLK010000541.1:0-3692 GCA_043813155.1 Pseudomonadota bacterium
ACTGCCAGCCCCTGCCTCGCCAGCACGCTGGCCGCGGAAAGGCCCGCCGGGCCGGCTCCGATAACGGCCACCCTTTTCCCGCGGGAGGCTGAAGCCTCCCCTACCCCCCGGTGTGCGGATGATTTCCCGCGGGAGGCTGAAGCCTCCCCTACCCGCGGGCGCGCCTGCGACGCGGCAAAATGCTTGAGGCCCCGGATGTCGGGGCTCTCTTCGATTTTCCCCCTGATGCATGCTTTCACGCAGGGACGCATGCACACTTTACCCAGCACGGAGGGAAGCGGATTGGTCTTCAGGATCATCCTGGCGGCGGCCTCAACGTCCCCCTCCGCAATGGCGCCCAGGTAGCCGGGAACGTCCTGGCCGAGGGGACAGGCCGCAACGCATGGCGGAACTTCGAAATCCCCGGTGGAAGGATCGAGGTCGGGAAAGAGCGCGCCGCGCGCCACCGCGGCCCTCAGTGAATCTTTTTCCTCCATGATCCCCCGAAGGACCCACACGGGGCACGCATGGACGCAGGCCAGGCAGCCGAGGCACCTTTCTTCGTCCACAACGGGTACATGCGTCCTGCCCTCTACCAAAGTTTTCCTTTCTTCGCCACGGCAAAATCCTTCCCCATGGTAAAGGCTTTTTTCGATTGCCCGTGAAATCTCTCGTCGAGATTCGAGGCTATGGCGTTAAAGACCGCGCTGCTATCGATGAGGCCCGTTATCCAGGCCACGACCCCGGCCATGACCATGTTCGCGCCCTGCATGGACCCGAAGCGCTCGAGCATCATCTCCGTCGCTCCCACGGAAATCTGCCTGATATCCTCCCTGACCTGCTTTATGAAAAACGGATCGTACACGATGATGCCGCCCTCCTCGACTTTTCCGCTCGACTCATCGCAGGCCTCCTGCGACAGCGCCGCTAAAATGTCCGGCCGGGAAACGTGCGGGTAGTCGATGGCCCGCGGGCTTAAGATGAGATCGGATGACGCCGCACCGCCGCGGGCGCGGGACCCGTAGGAGCTCGAGCCCGCCGCGAACAGGCCGCTTTGCACGGCCGCCTCACCGAGGATCGTGGCCGCCAGCACGGCGCCCTGCCCCCCTGACCCGCCGAACCTGATTTTTACCTGGTCACGGTCTGCAAATGTTTTCGTACTCTCCGACAATGATTTTTCCTGTTTTTTCCTTCCCCGCCGGACCCGCGGCTTCGTCCCTGTGGATGCACATCGATTCGACGTCATCGAAAAGGTCCAGGATGTCGCGGTAGCGGTTTCTTCTCCCGTACTGTGTCGGGCAGGGTGAAATGACGTCGACAAAGCCCACGCCATCGCAGGTTATGGCCTTCTTGATCGAATTGATGAGCTGCACGGGTCTCGTCACCGGCCAGCGCGCTGCAAAGCGCGCGCCCGCCGCCAGGACGAGGGAAACGAGGTCAAAGGGCGGGTAGGGGTTGCCTTCGGGCGGAGGCGTGGTCGCCGAATACCTGCCCAGCGGCGTTGTCGAGGCTGCCTGGCCGCCCGTCATGCCGTAGATAAAATTATTGGCGCAGAGAATGGCCAGCTTGATGCCCCTTCTCGCCGCGTGAATGAGATGGTTTCCCCCAATGCTGCTCAAATCCCCGTCCCCGCTGATGACGATGACCTCGAGAGAAGGGTTGGCCAGTTTCGCCCCCGTGGCAAAAGCCACGGGCCGCCCGTGGAGCGTGTGCAGCGTGTCGGCCTTGAAGTTCGGGCTCGGGATCCAGGCCGCGCAGCCAATCCCCGAAACATACAGCACCTTGCGCATGTCAAGCCCCAGGGAATCGACCGCCCTGAGCACGCTGCCCATCAGGATGCCGTCGCCGCATCCCGGGCAGAACGCGGTGGCCCTGACCTCGTCGCGCAGATATTTTTCAAGGTCCCTCGGCATCAGATCAGCTTTCCCAGCTCCTGCTCGATTGTTTCGAGCTCGATGACCCTTCCGTCGGTCTGCCCGTAATGGATCACCTCGGCCCCGCAGCATCCCCTGACCATCATGGCCACCTGGCCCCTGTTCATCTCGGGCACGAAGACTTTTTCCACGCCTCCAAGACAGGACTCGATCTCCCTGTCCGGGAAGGGCCACAGTGTTTTCAGCCGCACAAACCCGGCCTTGCCGCCCCTTTTCCTCGCCGACTTGACGGCGGCCACGGCGCTGCGGGCCGTGAAGCCGTACGCCAGGACAGCCACACGGGCATCGTCCATGAAGCCTGTTTCGACCTCTATGATGTCCTCGCGCCCGTTCTCTATCTTCCGGTTTATCCTCTCGACAAGCCGCGCGTGCGTGTCGGGGTGATCCACCTTCCTGAACCCCCACTGGTCATGCGTCGATCCCGTTACCATGAGATTCTCGCCTTCCCCGAAGCTCGGCATGGGCGGCACACCGTCCGGGTCATCCGTTCCAAAGGGGGCGCTGCCCGGCTTCTTCTTCCTGCTCACGACATCGAAATCCTCGTGGAGCCTGACATTCTCCCTCAGGTGGCCCACGGCCTCGTCGGACATGACCAGCGCGGGCACCCTGAACCGCTCGGCGAGATTGAAAGCCTTTATCGTCATGTCGTAGAGCTCCTGAGCCGACCAGGGGCTGAGGGCGATGGGCGTGTAGTCTCCATGAGAGCCATAGCGCGCCTGCATGATGTCCCCGGAGCCTACCTTCGTTGCCTGGCCCGTGCAGGGGCCGGCCCTCTGGATGTCGATGATGACGCACGGCGTCTCGGTCCACGCGGCATACCCGATGGCTTCCTGCATGAGGCTGAAGCCCGGGCCGCTCGTTGCGGTCATGGCTTTCAGGCCGGCCCAGGAAGCGCCGATGACCGCGCAGATGGACGCGATCTCATCCTCCATCTGTATGAACCTGCCGCCCACCTGGTCCAGGCGGACGGCCATGCGCTCCATGATTTCACTGCTCGGTGTGATAGGGTATCCGCCGTAGAAGCGGCACCCCGCATTGATGGCGGCTTCAGCACAGGCAATATTGCCCATGAGATAGCGGTAGGACGGGCTCCCGGTTGCTTTCATTTCAGGTGCTTTTCTATTTCTCCTTCAAGCCACTTGGCCGCATCCCCGGCCTTCATGAGGTCGTCCAGCTCATCGGTGCTCGTCATTTTCACCTTGAAAAGCCACCCTTCCCTGTAGGGATCATTGTTGATGACGGTAGGGTCATCCGCCGCCTCCTCGTTGACCTCCGTGATTTCGCCGGTGACCGGGCAGTACAGCTTGCCCACCCACTTGCCTGTTTCGAGCGAGCCGGCAAGGTCACCGGCTTCAAACTCATCGCCTTCGGAAGGAAGCTCGATATAGGTGACCTCGCCGGCGGCCTTCTGCGTGAAATCATCCACCCCGACCGTGGCAACGTCCCCTTCGACTTTGACCCACATGTGCTGCTCGTGAAACAGAAGATCATCCGGCACATCATACTCTTTTACTTTTACCATGTCTGCTCCCTGATATTCTGAAAATCCACCTAATATATATTACCTGGCGAACCGAATGTAAAGATTATATCTTGATTCTTGATCGCTATTCATCCCCAATATGCGTAGGGGCGACTTTAGGGCTCGCGAAAAAATAACTTCCCACTTCTGGACGCCGATCCATCCCGGCTGGCTGCGTTGCTGCACCCCGTCACTCGTCGACATAGAACGACTATGCCTCCGTCGTGACGGGGACCCCGCGCCTTGCCAGCCGGGCG
>JBDRLK010000542.1:0-3379 GCA_043813155.1 Pseudomonadota bacterium
GGCCCAGCACGATGCCGCAGTCCTCGACCAGGTGGTGCTGGTCCACCTGCGTGTCGCCGACGGCTGCTGCCTGCATGTCGAACAGGCCGTGGCGGCTGAAGGATTCGAGCATGTGATCGAGAAACCCGATGCCGGTCGCGACGTCGAACTCTCCCCTGCCGTCGATGTTCAATGCCAGCGAAATATGTGTTTCCCCTGTTTTTCTTTTTATGCGGGCTTTTCTCACGATTCTATCTCCAGCACCTCAAGGATTTCGTTTGCGCTTCCAACCACCCACCTGGCGCCTTCGCGCTCGAGCAGCTTTTTCTGCTCTTCAGGGGCGCCGCTCGCTCCGGCCACGCCCATGGCCGCGATGCCCGCCGCCTTCGCGGCCTTCACGTCGTCGATCGTGTCGCCCACGTAAACGGCGCGCTTCACGCCCAGCTTTTCCATGGCCATGGTAATCCCGAGCGGGTCGGGCTTGCCCTTTCCGGAAGGCGTGTCCTCCATGGCCACGATGACATCGAAGTACCTGTCCGCCTTGAACCGGCGCAGCACGTGCTCGGCCTCCTTCCGCGGCCTCCCCGTGACGACGCCCAGCCTGAAATCCCTGCCGAGCCTGTCCAGGACGCCTTCATCGAGCAGCCATGTCTCGTTTTGGATCAGCCCGTTGAAATCCTCTCCAAGGTAGTATTCCTGAAACTTCTCGATGATCTTTTCCCTTCCCGCATCCTTTCCTTCCGCTTTGACGATGGCCGCGGTAAGGTCCCAGTCGTCATTGTACCCGCCCCTGTTCTTGTACTCCTGGACCACGGCCGGGCTCAGCTCCCTGCCGAGGAAGTGCTGCGCCGTCTTCCGGATGGCCAGCCTGTAGGACTTCGAGTCATCCACGAGCACGCCGTCGATGTCGAAGATCACGGCCTCGGGAGGAACGATGTCCTTCATGGCCTCGACGAACCTGGCGTTCTCATCCCTGCCCGCCAGGGTGATCCTGAAGTGGCCATCGAGGGGAGGCTCCTTGAGCATCCTGACGAGGATGCCGCGGCTCCTGAGCTTCTGAAACACGGCGCCGCTGCGGCGCCCGATATCGGCCAGAATGAAGTTGATTTCCGTGTCCCGCGTTCTGATTCCCAGCGCCTCGAGCTCCCCGGCCAGGTATTTTTTTTCCTCCTTCATGGCCCCGATCATACCGTCCACGTGCTCCTGGTCGTCGATCGCCGCGATGACCGCCGCTGCGGCCATGGCGTTCACGCTGAAGGGCAGGCTGACTTTCTTCATGCTCTCGATGTTCTCCCTGCGGGAAATCACGTAGCCGATTCTCAGCCCTGCAAGGCCGTAGGCCTTGGAAAACGTCCCCAGCGCAACGAGGTTGGGAAACTGCGAGGTCAGCCCTGCGTGCGATTTCCCCGTGTAGCGCGTGTAGGCCTCGTCGAGCACGACGACCGAATCGGGGGCCGCCTTGAGGAGCGCTGCGAGATCGTCCTCCCCGATGGACGTGCCCGTGGGGCTGTTGGGGTTGACGACGACGATCATGCGCGTCCTTCCCGTTATCGCGTCCAGGACTTTTCGCAGTGGAAAGGAAAGATCGCCCGTGTACGCGACCTTCCTGATGTCCGCGTCGCGCAGCCGGCAGCAGTGTTCGAATATCGAGAAGGTGGGGACCGGGATGATGACTTCATCGCCGCGATCGACGTATGTTTCCGCGATGGTTTCGATGGCCCCGTCCGACCCGTTGGCTGTCATGATAGTGTCCGGCTCCACGCCCAGGAATTCCGAGAGCTTGGCCGTCAGGGCGCCGTACTCCGGGTACACGGAAATATCGGCGGCGCGGACGTTTCTCAGGGCTTCGATGACCTTCGGCGAGCAGCCCCAGTTGTTCTCGTTCAGGTCGAGCCTGATCTTGCCCTTCCTGGACCTGTCCGCCAGGGCGTAGGCGCTGATGCCGAGAACGGCTTTTTTCGGCTCGATCATATGACAACCTTCCTGAAGCTGTACTCAAGGATATCCGAGGCGCCAAGTTTCTTGAGCCGGGGAATGAGACCCGCCACTTCGATGCGCTTCACGGCAGCCTTCACGGCGAATCCCTTCTGCCCGTAAAGAGGGGCCACGGTGGGGGATTTCATGCAGGGCAGCATGGCGACGAGCGCTTCCAGCTTGTCTTCCGGGATGTTCATCTCCAGCATGACCCGCTGCCTGGCGTCGAGCACGGACTGGAAAAGCATTTTCATGGTGCCTATCTTTTCCGCCTTGGCGGCGTCCTGCATGGCTTCTTTGTTCGCGATGAATCTCGTGGATGATTCGAGAATTGTGTCCACGATGGCAAGGCCGTGCTCCTTCAATGTCCTTCCCGTTGATATGTTGTCAACGATCATGTCCGCGTCGTCGGGCGGAAAAACCTCGGTCGCCCCGTACGTGCGAAGGAGCACGTAACCGTAGCCTTTCCCTGCGAGGTATTTTTCGGATATGCCGCGGTATTCGGAAGCAACGACGAGCTTGTCCTTTTCAGGGGTTTTGCCGCACATCTTTTCGGGCATTGCGGCGACGATCTTCACGGGATCGAGCCCGAGGTCGAGAATTTCCACGACATCGGCGCCCGTCTCCACGAGCCAGTCATGGCCGGTGAAGCCGGCGTCGTGGGAGCCCAGCTCGACCAGCTGCGGGATGTTCTGGGGCTTCATGATTTTTACTTCCAGGTCCGGGTCGTCGGTGCGGGGCGTGTACACCCTCCTGTCGATTTCCATGCCGAATCCCGCTTCGGCCATGAGCCTGACAACGCCGTCCTGGATCCTGCCTTTCGGGACAACTACCTTGAGCTTTTTCATGATGCCCTCACTTATATTACAGACTCAGACGGAAAAAAAGGGGTCAGACCCCTTTTTTTTGACTTGACACAGCGCCCGGTGCGTCGTTATAACACCAGATGTGATTAATCATTCCGGAAAGACTCACCGCATGATCATGCCCGGGCCCCGGGCAAAGGGACCCGGGGAGGCCGTTCTCTAAGCTGGGACTATTCCAATTTTTTTGCGCCGGCAAACCTCTTTAAGGAGCGTATTGATGTACACGCGCAGATTCTACAGGGCATGGGTCAGGGAAACGGGGCTCCTCAGCTTCGACGTGAAGGTCAATGAGAGCGATCTAAAGATTCTCTGCGACAGGGACCTCAAGAATGAGGCGCTTCGGGCGCTTCGAAAAAATCCGGCGCGACCTGGAAGCCTACATCGACCGCGACCCCGCCTTCCTGACCGCCTTCGAGCCTTACAGCGTGGCAGCGGACGCCCCCCACCTTGCCGCCGCCATGGCCAGGGCGGCCGTCGCCTGGTCGGTCGGGCCCATGGCGGCCGTGGCCGGCGCCGTGTCGCAGGCCGTGGGCGAGAGCCTTCTTGAGCAATGCTCGGCC